>JAOUEU010000352.1 GCA_029858555.1 Candidatus Zixiibacteriota bacterium | reverse complement strand
AGAATGTCCGTATCTGGTTTCCGCTGGAACGGCAGAGTCAGTGTATTACTACGGTCGAGGTGCTGGACAGCGCCGGGCGGGTGGTGAGAACCCTGTTCAATGATATGCTGCCTTTCGGCTATTACAATTTCTACTGGGACAAGAGAGACGATTCCGGGCGATATGTGCCGGAAGGCGACTATGTCTCGCGGGTGACGGATGCCTGCGGGGGCGTGCGGGAGACCGGAATTAGAGCTTCGTACCGGGCGTGGGAACGAGCCTGTCTTTATTACCCACCCGCCGGCGACAGTTTGCCGGTGATAGGTTTCGAACTGACCCGCGACTCGGTGCCGGTGACCCTGGACATGCTGCGGGGACCGACCAACCGCGTAGTGATTATCGAGGATTCGTTGATGAACCGCGGCCGGTACGTGTTCGATATGCGGGCGGATTCAACCATCGGTTCCGGGCAATATCTGGTGCGGTTGAGAACCGGTGAGTATGTTCGGGCGGTGTCGATCAGGTACCGGCGATGAGAAAGATCCTGGCGTTTGTTTTACTGGTCCTGGTCAGCGGATGCGCCAGGCGGCCGGTGGTGTACAATCAACCGGAACTGCCGTCCGGCGGTTATTACGATCTTGTCTGGGTGGAGCCGTCCATAGTGATGTCAGATTCCCTGTTCACTCTCATCGGGGCAAGGCGAATTGATTCCATTTATGTCAAAGACGGCACGAGACTTCTCAGCACGGCGCCTCAGTCGGGGTGGTTCCGGGTTGGGTCGGACAGTTGTTTTGCCTCGATTAATCTGCTCGATTCGAAGAGCCGTGTCCTGCGTCCCCTGCTGGCCAGGAATCTTGGCCGGGCATACTACAAATTTACGATAAACCCGTCGATTCTTGCTTCGGAAGGTTTCGGCTCCGGGGTATACTTCCTCAGCGTCAGCGCCTGTGACAGTACCTTTAAGCGCCCATTGCTGGTGAACTGACCGGCCGGGCCACCGTCGATGGGAATATCCATAATCCGGCGACAAACCTGCCCCGGACGCCTGCGCCGGCGGTATCCATCGGATACCCGGGTGAGGTCCGGGGTCTGGTCAATATTTGCGCAGGACGATTCCTATACTGCGGCTGTTTTGCGCCGATATACCTTAAGAAACCTGCACATGCCAGGCAAGGAAGGTATAAAAAGCCCAAGGAGTAAACATGCCGAATATTCTGGTCGTCGACGACAAGGATTCCATGCGCAATATGCTGACCGAGACTCTGCTGGAGGAGGGTCACCGGGTGGATTCGGCCGAGAACGGTCGTAAGGCTCTCGATTTAGTCCGTAACAAATCCTATGACCTGGTCCTGACTGATTTGAAGATGCCGGAGATCGACGGACTCGAGGTTCTCACCGGGGTCAAGGAGAATGACAGCGACACCTCGGTAATCGTGATGACGGCCTACGGCACGATTGAAGATGCCGTGACGGCCATGAAAAAAGGCGCCTACGATTTTATCACGAAGCCGTTCGATACCGAGCATCTCTGCGTGCTGGTCAACCGGGCGCTCGAGAACCGGCGCATGCTGGCCGAGAACTCGCTGCTGCGGCAGGAACTCCTGGCCGGTCACGGTTTCGAGAACATCATCGGCAAGAACGATCAGATGCTGGAAATCTGCGGCCTGATCCAGAAGGTCGCGGGTTCCGATGCCTCAGTATTATTGCAGGGAGAATCAGGCACGGGCAAGGAGCTGTTTGCCCGGGCGATTCATTCTCTTTCGTTGCGCAAGGACAAACCCTACATAACCATCAACTGCGCCGCCATTCCACGGGAGCTTCTGGAGAATGAGTTGTTCGGTTCGGAGAAGGGTGCGTTCACCGGCGCCCACGCGCGCAAAATGGGTAAGTTTGAAATTGCCCATGGTGGCACGATTTTCCTGGACGAGGTCGGTGATATGGACATCGCCCTGCAGGCGAAGCTACTGCGGGTGCTGCAGCAAAAGAATTTTGAACGTCTGGGCGGCACGAAAACGGTCGATGTCGACGTGCGGGTGATCGCCGCCACCAACAAGGACTTGAATGAGCTTATCCGGACCAAGCGGTTCCGCGAAGACCTGTTTTACCGGCTGTCGGTTTTTCCGATTCAGATACCGCCGTTGCGCGAGAGGCCGGATGACATAAGAGAGTTGGCCGACTACTTCATCGATAAGTACCGTCGGGAAATGAAAAAGCCGCCGAGGGCGCTTACGCGAGAAGCCATCAACCTTCTTCAGAAGTACCATTGGCCCGGCAATGTGCGCGAGCTGGAGAATACCGTCGAACGGGCCGTTATTCTGGCCGAGGGTAAGAAAATCACGCCGGACCATCTGGCTATCCGTCTGCAGCGCACCGACGAGATCCAGCTGAGGGAAGGAGCGGGTCTTAAAGAGATCGGGGCCCACGCCCAGATGAAAGCCGAGAAAGCCGCGATTGTCCGGGTCCTCAAGCAGGTGCGCAACAACAAGCGCAAGACCGCCAAGATACTCATGATTGACTACACGACTCTTTTCGACAAGATCAAGAAATACCAGATCGACAAGGCCCTGCAGGAAGACGAGTAGGCTATTTGGCAACATATCGCCTCCGGCCGACGTCCGGCGCCGTCCTTATCTGATTGCCTGAGAAGGGGTTTCCAGAGGGACAGCGTACTCGTGAGGGAGGGCTTCGGCCAAAAACCTGTTGACAGTCCGGCCGATTTGATTAACTTTTACGTTAATATAGCCGGGCGGCAGGTCCGGCCACCAACAATCTGCGAGATGTCCGTCGGTACTTGAGCGGAGGCGGAAAAGCGGATATTACTACTTTGATTGAGCCATTGTC
>JAOUEU010000351.1 GCA_029858555.1 Candidatus Zixiibacteriota bacterium | reverse complement strand
ACTGGCCAGGTTCACTAAGAAAGATGCCGCCCAGGTCTTCTCCACCGGTTTTCAGACAAATCTGGGAACCATCTCCTCGCTGGTTGGCAAGAACGACGCTATTGTAATCGATCGCGCCGTGCATGCCTCTATCGTCGACGGCTGTCGCCTGTCTTACGGCAAGACCTACAAGTTTGCTCATAACGACATGGAGGATTTCGAGCGCGTCCTCTCCAATGTCCGCAATAACAACAATCGCGGCGGCGTTTTTGTCGTCGTGGACGGCGTCTTCTCCATGGAAGGTGACCTTATCAATCTGCCCGCCCTGGTCGAGATCGCCCAGCGGTACGGCGCCCGGGTGCTGGTTGATGATGCTCATTCGATCGGAGTTTTTGGTGCGACCGGCGCCGGCACGGCGGAGCATTTCGGCCTGATAGACCAGGTTGATCTGACGGTAGGGACTTTTTCAAAATCCTTTGCTTCCCTGGGGGGCTTCGTGGCCGGTGACAAAGATGTCATAAACTATATCAAGCATCGTGCCCGCTCCCTGATATTTTCGGCCTCGATTCCGCCCGCCAATGCCGCGGCGGTCCTGGCCGCCCTCGACATCGTTGAGGCTGAGCCGGAACGACGCGAGCACCTGTGGCGCAATACGCATCGAATACAGAAAGCCTTTAGAGAACTAGGCTTCAACATTCTCAACACCCAAAGTCCGATCGTGCCGATTGTAGTGGGTGCCGACCTCGACGCTTTTGTGCTCTGGAAGGAGCTTTTTGTCAACGGCGTGTTCACTACCCCGGCCGTGTCGCCGGCTGTTCCTCCGGGTCAGGCCCTGATCCGGACCTCCTACACGGCGACCCACACCGATGAGCAACTCGACCGCGTGATCGAGGTGATCGCCCGGGTCGGTCGCGCGAAGGGACTCATTTCGTAGTCGCCTATGTCGCAGACGGAAGTAGTTGAAGTCGAGGCGGCAGCGCAGCTAAAGAGATTCCTCGACTATCCCAATCAGCTCTATCGGGGGGAACCGAATTACATCGCGCCGCTGCGATCGGAGCGACTCGAGTTTTTTGATTTTACCAAGAACCCGTTTTACCGGGGCGCCAAAGTAAAACTCTTTCTGGCCCTGGCCGATGGCCGAGTAAAGGGTCGCATTGCCACCTGTGTCAATTACGCTCACAACGAGTATCATTGCGAGCAGACGGGCTTTTTCGGCTTTTTCGACTGTGAGGACGACTACGAAGTGGCCTCGCGCCTTCTGAAGGTGGCTATGATCACCCTCAAGAAGGAGGGCATGGACAGAATGCGGGGGCCGGCCAATTTCTCCACCAATCATGAAATAGGCTTTCTTATCGAGGGATTTGACTGGCCGCCCACTGTCATGATGACCTACAACAAGCCATACCTCCCGCGCCTGGCGGAAAGATTCGGCCTGAAAAAGGCCATGGACTTTGTCGCTTACCGGCTTACCAAAGAAACCCCGATCCCCGAGCGAATCGACCGCGTCGTCACCAAGATACAGCAACGTTCGAAAATAAGACTGCGTAGTCTGCGGCTGTCGGAGTTCAACGAGGAGATTAGAAGAGTAAACGAGATATACAACCAGGCCTGGGCGCCCAACTGGGGATTCGTACCGATGGATAAGGACGAGTTTTTTTACACCGCCAAGAATCTCCGGCAAATCATCGATCCCGACCTCGTCTTCATTGCCGAGTTTGAAGGCAGACCGGTCGCCTTCGTCCTGGCCCTGCCGGACATCAACCAGGCGCTCATTCATCTGAAAGGGCGGCTCTTTCCGCTCGGTCTTGCCAAGCTGCTGTGGCACACTAAAGTGCGCAACAAAATCGACGGCGTCAGGATGATCACGATGGGTGTAATCCCGCAGTTTCAGAAACGCGGTGTGGATAACATGATGTATATAAACGTCTATAAGAAAGCGGTGGAGAAGGGATACACCTGGGCGGAACTCTCCTGGATTCTGGAGACTAACGGCCTCATGCGTCGGGCCGCCGAAGAAATGGGCGCCAGGCTGTACAAGAGATATCGCATGGTGGAGATGCCCATATAACGACCTGTCCCCCAGGCCTGAACCGGGGCGGCCCCTGGAGTGGGGATTTCGCCGGAAACATGTTATGACTCACGGTTTGAAAATAGTATGCCTCAAATGGTTTTGCGCGGTGCTGGCGGGAGTGGTCCTTATGACCGGCTGTGCGAGCCGCTACCGGCTGGATCTCTTCATGGTAATAGACGGCCGGGACAAGAAGGTCTCGGTCGAGCACACTGAGTATATAATTGATGCCAGGTTTAACGATCCGTTTGCTGACAACAAAATCGCCGCCGGAGAGGGAGCGGTCGTCGTTCTGACAACGGGCACTCGCGGAAAAATGCTCAAGAGCGCTGTGAGTGATCTTTTCGGCTTTGACGAATATCTGACATGTCGCCTTTACCTTCAGGTGGCCAACCCGCCGGCGCCGGATTCATTGGATGTGGTCGGCAACTCCTTTGTGTATTTGTTGAAACGCTACGACTGGGCTCCCGAGGCCAAAGTGTTTCTCCCTCAGTCTGGATACCTTGTTATCGACTCCGTGGCTTCCGCAAGCATCTTCGGTACGGTCAGTGCTGACTACGAGAACAATGGAGGCATTCCTCTGAGCTTCAAGGGCCGTTTTAAAGTTAAAATAGCCGAATAAGGCGCCGACGCGAAGCAGGGCCGGCGACCCCCTGTAATCTTCGAACCGGATAGAAAAAGGGTGTGGGTCATCCGCAAGATGAAACCCACACCCTGTCTTTTTAGAATTTCAGTCCGAAAGTTATCGGCACCGTGCCGACGTTCTCCGGATCCTTGGTT
>JAOUEU010000350.1 GCA_029858555.1 Candidatus Zixiibacteriota bacterium | reverse complement strand
TTGTAAAGACCGAACATGGAGAGAGCAAAGGCCACAAAAACGACCGCAATAGCAATGACTACCGGCGGGCTTGCCAGCCAGGCACCAAAGACGCCGCCCACGAGCGATACAATCAAGCCCATTATTCCGTACATGACCGCCATCGACCCGACATAAAACAGCGACAGCACAAAACCCCGGCCGAGCGAACGTTGCTGGCCGGCGAAGACGCTGACGGTGATAGGTATCATGGGGTATGTGCAGGGCGAGAACGACAGCAGCAAACCCGTGATAAACGCGATGCCCAGAGCCAGAATGTAACCCCAGAAACCGTAGTTGTCAATCAGCCGCTGAAGATCGCTCTCCACGGCCGGTACAGACGATTGTTCTTCGGCGCCCGTGTACGGGGCGGCCGCAAAGATGTCGGCGTGGAGCGATTGACCTTCGTCACCGACTTTAATCGGCAGATTCGCCTCGGCTGTCTGGGGCGCACGGCATTCGCGATCATTGCATGGCTGATAGGTGAAGCGCACCGGCAGCACGACTTCGCCCGGCGGTACATCCTGGTCGATGCTGACCTCGAAGCGTACCACCACACGACCGTCGTAGACCGACATCCTCTCCCCGCCGAGTACGGCCTCGGAGCCTTCAGGGTAGGCCACGCTGTGCGGTGTTATACCGGGCACAGTGTCGAAGGCCAGGCTGGCGGGAATCAGAAAATCCTGATATGGCTTGGCGGAATTGATGTGCCACTCCTCGGCGATGTCCACCACTGCAGCCGCGGCATAAGTACGCCCGGCCGCGGTCGAAGAAACGGCCAAAACCACGGAAACCTCCGCCAACTCCCGGCCGGATGGATCGGAGCCTGACAGCATATCGATTTGTGCCTGCTGGCCGGCGGCGGTCAGCCCCACCGTCGCCAGGAAAGCCGTTACCGCCAGAGTGCGGCCGATAAAACTTCTAACGCGTCTGATCACCATTATTCCTTGCGCCTATCATGCGCCTTGCTCTTCGTGAGTTATACATGCCCGTCCTGACCGGGCACAAAGACGAATTTCATTTCCCGAATTGAAAAGGTCAAGGGATTTTACCGGGGACGGCCCTTGACGTCTTTCCTGGCCTGAGCCAGGATTTCGGATTTCAGCAGATTAAGAAGTTTGTCGGAATCAATCCGGTCGACAATTTTCACCGCGATGCGTTCGGCCAGGTCATAGGCCAGTTGACGAGTAAACATGCCGACCTGCTCGGGCGTCACACTTTCGGCCGAATCCTCCCACGCCATCTGAGACCTATGTTGCTCCGCGTTCAAAGAATCATCCGTTATGACGACACTCTCCGGACCTTCGGGATGAAACTTCTCGACCTCACGCTTGAACTCGTCGATGAATTTTTCCACGCCCCCTTCGGCGAGGTCGCCGATCTTTCCACCGGCGCTGGCAGGAGCCGGTGTGAGCGGATCGACCATCGATGCCGGATCCGTGAGCTTGAGTTCTCCGGACGTGGATTCAGGGCCGGCCCCACTGCCCGCGGGCGGCGACCCTGCGGCCGGGGCCTGCACGTCCCGCTGCATTTCGTTGATGAACCAATCGTAATCGTGTGCCCGATGCTCACCACCCGGATCCAGCGCGTCCGGATCACTGATACCATACTGGTCGGGCAGGATTTCTATATTGCCGCTGCCTGATGTATCCGGGGGCGGATTGTGGACGCGGGTTTTCTGGACTATATCCGTGCTGTCATCATGTATCATCACGGATTCCACCCGCCGGGAGTCATTCAACTCATCTTCCCGATCAGGGTGGTTACCGAGGCCGATCGACTGCCCGCCGTCGCCGGATTCCTTGCTGACATGCACCTCACCGGTATTATCGAGCACCTCGGAATCGACCACATGAATACCGTCGAGACCAAGGGCCGCATCAAGAAAATCATCGTCGAGGCTGGCTTCACCAAGCGGGTTAACCGGAACGGAGGCCTTGGCGACCGCGGATTGACCGGCAAAGACACTCACCTTTTCGAGGAAGTCTCTAGCCTCCAGAGGCTTGGACACCACCGCCTCACTCGGCAACGGATAGTCCTGGTGGCCCTGTTCGGCTAACAGCAAAATGGGCATGGATGAGAGCCTGGCATCGCCCTGAACCCGCTCATACAACGGCCTTCCATTCTGGCAGACGATATCGCCGGCAACGATCAGAAGGTCAGGCCGGCTCAGGCTCACCACCTCCAGAGCTTTCTCAGCCTCCGAAAGAGCAATAACTTCGTAGCCGTTTTGCCGCAGCAACGCCTCGGCTGCTCGACGTATGGCATCCGATTTCTCTACGAACAGTACTTTCTTACGCATAGACACAATTCTTATTATTCGCTCATTTTTCTCTCAGAAAGCTCCGATGAGGCCTCTTCAAGGAATTTTCTCTCTTCCTTCGTCAGATTCTCGATTCCCACTTCGTTGATTTTGTCGAGGATGGCATCGACTCGCTTCATAATCTCTTCGGTTTTCTGACGATTTTTCTCCAGTTTAGCCTCCTGGCGTTTATAGCGCAAGTTTTTTAATCGGCGCCCAAACATCCCGAAACGCCAATCCGACTTCATATAGAGAAATCCGAACAGCGCCCCGCCCAGATGGGCCAAATGGGCGACATTGCGACCCCCAAAGAGAAATCCGAGTAACAAAAGCCCCGGTATGGCCCACTTGACTTTGACCGGAAAAAGAAAATAGATGTAAAGGTAGCGGTTGGGAAACATCACCCAGTAGGCAATCAGAACGCCGTAGACCGCTGCCGAAGCCCCGATCATGGGATACGGCTGGGACGAATTCAGAATCAGGGTTAAAAGGGCTCCCGACAACCCCGCCAGTAGATA
>JAOUEU010000349.1 GCA_029858555.1 Candidatus Zixiibacteriota bacterium | reverse complement strand
CTGATTCTGCTGATGGCTGATCTGGTCTGGCCGGTCCTGGGCCTGTTCGCAGGCTCCCTGCTCTCGGTGCTCCTCGACTCGATCCTGTTTCTGCTTCGGCTTTTCGGACGCGAGTTGGCTCCTGTTCTCGAAACGACCCACCTGTCCGCAGTTCTGGTAGTCATGACATACATTCTCATCGTAGCCGCCGTGTGGGCGTTGCAGTCGCGGCCCGTCAGGCGGGCCGCCGTGATATGGGCGGCGGTGCTTCTCAATGTGGGCCTGCTCCTCGGCGTCGTCAATACGTTCAGCACGACCTATGACAAGGAAATATTCGTGTTCAAGGTGCCGGGCGGAATCGGGACGATGTTGAGTGATCCCGCGGCAGGCAGTCACGATCTCGTCATTTGCGGTCTGCGAGCCGGAGACTACCAGGTCGATGATGTTATTCTCAACCCGGTGCTGCAGTACTGCGGCGTGGACAGGTTGCATTACTTGTTTTTGCTTAACGCCGATTACGGTGCTATCGATGATATTCTGCGCCTGGCCGAAGCACGGCGGGCCGATTGTATATACGTCAGTCCATTTTTGACGCACAGTCTCGCCGATGCCCTGAACCAGCGGAGCAACCTTGAGGCGCCTTTCGAGATCGCGCCGCTGACGGGGTCTTTTGCAGCTTCATACGCGCCCGGATATTTTCCCGTTGACAGGGGACTTCTGACCGACCTGGGGGACTGCCAGCTTCTCATTGCGGCCGACATTGACTCTAAGGCTATCTGGGACAAGGGATTGACAAAACCGCGCGTCGTGGTCGTCGGCGGACAGCTAAAATTGACGGACGACAGGTTGGCCGCACCTGCAGGTATCCACTTGTCGCAGCTGGTGTGCGCGGGCGTCGCGGGTCAGCCGACGGGTGGGTATGAATCTCGGATCATCGGCTCCGAAGAAGTTCCCCGAGGTGAAATATGGGACCTTAACTGCTTGGGCAATCTTAAGTTAGGTGTAATAGGCGACCAGATTTACCCTGTCTTTTTTGGCCTTGATTAGGTCAGATTCCCATTAAGTTATGCTGTTTAACGCCCGATAAGAATATAGAAGTATCGGAAAACGGATAAACTACTTACAGCAGAAGGCTTAAGGGCACGAAATATGAGCTTAGCCGGTAACTTACAAACCGTCTCTTTCCCTGACATACTGCAGCTTCTGGCCACGGGCAAGAAGACTGGAATTCTGGAGGTCAAGACGGCTACGCGGCAGAAGGAAGTGGCGTTCAAGGATGGCAACATCATCTTCGCCTCTTCTGTAAACTCTTCTGAGGATCTTCTGGGCAACACGCTTTTGAGGCGCGGGAGAATTTCGAAGTCCGACCTCGACCGAGCCATTGCTCTGCACAAGCAAACCGGGCGTCAGTTAGGCACCACCCTGATTGACATGAACCTGTTCGACAAGCAGGAAATTGCCGATTGCCTGAGACTGCAGATCGAGGAAATAGTCTACAACCTGTTCTCGTGGCGGGAAGGTGATTTTATCTTCCACGAAGGTGATTCACCCAAAGCGGCTCCTTTCTTCCTGGAACTGAACACGATGAGTGTAATCATGGAGGGGACGCGGCGTATTGACGAGTGGATGGAAATCCAGAAGGTACTTCCACCCGACGATGTTCTTCTGGCCCTGGCCAAATCGCCCAAGCTGAAAGGTGCCGAAATAACTCTGACAGTCGAAGAATTCAAGGTTCTGGCCTTGATAAACGGTGAGAGAACTCTGCCGGAACTGATCAATGCCGCGCCTCATGGAGAGTTTGTCACCTGTCGAGCCGTTTACCGCCTGGTCGTCAATAATCTGATTGAAGTCGTCGGCCGACGCGACAGTGAGGAAACCGAAACGGAGGATGAGGAAGAAGCGCTGCTGTCGATTGTCTTCTATCTGTACAACAACTGCTTTTTCCGAATCAGGTCGGCCGTGGAGGCTTTCCTGGGTGAAGGGAACACACGCTTTGCGAATTTCGCCGCCCAGTACCGTAACGGTCTGCTGACCTTCTTCCCGGGCGTAGACCCATCCTCGGATCTGATGCCGTCGTTTGACAAGTTTGTGGCCACTGTCAAGGCCGTGCCTCAGCCGGTCAGACTGCAGAAGCTATTCTCCGGTCTGGACGGCATGCTGTCCGAGCAATTGGAATACGTCTATCAGTTGCTCGGGATCGGCGCCTTCCGGCAGGCAATGGCGAAGGTAAAAAAAGAGATTTCAGAACCTCTGGCGGCCCGGCGCGAGTTGGTCAAGAGGTTTGGTATTGAAGATGGGTTCTACAAGACCTTGAAAAGAGCTGATAAAGTTGTAAAGATGGTCCGAGGTTAGTTATGAAAAAATCGTTTACCTTATTGGGACTTCTGGTGGTTTTTTCTTCCGGCAATGTCCATGCTGCTAATATTGCCGTTATCGCCAGCCCGCCGAACCTGCTGAATTTGGCTGTCCTGTTAATTGCCGTGTTCGGCATCGTGGCTTCGTTTAAGGTGCTGGCCCTGGTGCGTGGCGGCGTTTTCAGCAGAAGCTGGCAGCTTTTTGTTGCCGCCTTCGGTGTGCTTGCCCTGGCGCAGTTGGCGTTTCTGATTAATACCATAGAGATGCTGTTGCTGCCCACTGTCGTGGTTCCGGCTCTGGTGGTGGTGGCGACGGGGCTTTTCCTGTACGGGATATGGGAAGCTAAACGTGTTTTGGGTTGACCGGCTACATTAAGGTTGACACAAGTCAAAGTGACAGTTATAATTATAAATTATGAAAATGCATCGGCCGTTTAACCGGTCATTATCTAATAAGTTACAAGAAGGCATATGGTTAGTACCGCTGAAATTGATGATCGCATTGAGAAGTG
>JAOUEU010000089.1 GCA_029858555.1 Candidatus Zixiibacteriota bacterium | reverse complement strand
ATCCCCCTGGATATCGTTCACGAGGATAGTCACCTGGCCGTGATCAACAAGCCGGCCGGAATGGTCACCCACCCGGGGGCGGGCAACTATTCGGGTACGCTGGTGAACGCCCTGATGTATCATGTCAGAGACCTGGCGAGCGGGTCGGCCGTGGAGCGCCCCGGAATTGTCCACCGTCTTGACAAGAACACCTCGGGGTTGCTGCTGGTGGCCAAGAGCGACACCGCCTACCAGCAACTTCAAAAGAGCATCCAGAGGCGAGAAGTTCAACGCACTTACCTGGCCCTGGTTTGCGGGCATCTGGCCGAGGACAGGGGTGTCATCGACCGACCGATCGGCCGGTCAATAAAAGACCGCAAGAAAATGACGGTGACAACGGTCGCCAGCCGGGAGGCGATAACGCAATTCGAACGCCTGGAGCGCTACCGCTCCTATGATCTGCTGGAGGTTGGTCTGTTGACAGGCCGCACGCATCAGATCCGGGTGCATTTTTCCCACCTGGGGCATCCCGTCTTCGGTGATCCGGAGTACGGCGGCCGCCACAAGTGGGTGCGGGGGCTGTTCGCGCCGGAACGGCCGCTGGCCAGAAAGATGCTTGAGATTATCGATCACCAGGCGCTGCATGCCCGGCGGCTGGCGTTTGACCACCCCGTCACCGGGGAGCGGATCGAACTGGAGGCTGATCTGCCGGCTGATTTTGAAGAACTGCTGGAGTTGCTCAAACGGGAGGGGATATAATCGCTCTCGAGATGTCGGCTGACATCGAATTATATCCTCTCGGAAAGTGCGGCGAGCCGCCACTAAGTGATTTTTCGCAGCACCAGAATCATACGCCAGGCCTTCTTGCTGTTGTCAAAGGGCTGGTTGACGTTGATATCGCCGTAGGCGGCGGCAATCTCAAAGCGATTTGAGAGGCGTATAAGGGCGCGAATCAATCCATAGCCGACATTCCGTATATGGTCGGGGCCGGCGACAGTTTCCGTCCGGCCGTCTTTCTCGTAAGTCATTTTGACGGTTTCGCTGTCGACCTCGGTGATAGGGTCAAAAGTGCGGTCAATGCCCCATTCGGTGTGCACCTTGAGGCCGTCTTTTTCGATATCCCAGATGAAGTTTCTTTCGTCCGGCGAAGAATCGAAGACATCACGGGGGTGGGGCAGTTCGGCGATATAGATGCCCTGGTCGACGAGGTTGTCGGCGACGCTGTCGAAGTGTGCCAGGATATCGTCGTTGGAGAGAAGGTAACCGAAGGTGGCCATCATGCAGACGGCCAGGTCAACCGGGTGGGGCAGCTTGAACTGGCGAAAATCCTCCTCGAGGGTGGTGCAGTCGAGTTTTTCTTCGGCGCATTTGCGCCGGGTATAGGCGACCATCTCGGGCGAGAGGTCAACGCCGTAGGATTTTACGCGGCGGCGGGCGAATTCCCGGCAGTACTGGCCGGGGCCGCAGCCGAGTTCCACCATCGATCTTACATGCCGCAGGCCGGCTTTCCGCGCGGCTTCCTGCAGGAAGTCGACGGCCAGGCCATAGTCGCGAAAACTGAAGGCGACCTCGTAAATCTCGGGGAGAACGTAGGGAGAATAAGCCATTTTGGCGGCCTCCTGTACAATTATGATTGACATAACGGAGCGGCAAACCGGCCCCGTGTGCCTGCGTATTATAAAGGGCGGGGAGTACCCGGCACAACCTCAAATGTGTGTGGGCTAGTTTGTTGACAATTGCATTTGCCGGTCGTATATATGGTTATGCCTGACAACAAGAAGAAAACGCCCATCAGCTACGCCGACAGCGGGGTTGATATCAAGGCCGGGGAGGAAGCCGTGGAGCGCATCAAGGGGCTGGCGGCGGCTACTTTCAATGAACAGGTTCTGGCCGGTCTGGGCTCATTCGGCGGTCTTTTCGAACCCAACCTGGCCGGACTTAAGGCCCCCGTGTTGATTTCGTCTACGGACAGTGTCGGCACCAAGGTCAAACTGGCTTTCATGACCGGCATCCACAATACGGTGGGGGAGGACCTGGTCAATCATTGCGTCAATGATATCCTCGTGCACGGCGCCAGGGGGCTGTTCTTTCTGGATTACATCGGGATCGGCACGCTCAAGCCGGAAGTGGTGGCGGAGATAGTGGAAGGTCTCAGTCGCGGCTGCAAGAACGCCGGCGTGGCCCTGATTGGCGGGGAGACGGCGGAGCTGCCGGGTTTCTACAAGCCGGGGGAGTATGACCTCGTCGGTTTCGTGGTCGGCGTGGCGGAGAAGAGCCGCATTGTCAACGGCTCTGGGATAAGGGAGGGGGATGTGTGCCTGGGCCTGCCGTCGAACGGTCTGCACACCAACGGCTACACGCTGGCGCGCAAAGTCGCCTTTGAGATCGCCGGGCATAAGCCAGACGATCATGTCGACGAGCTGGGCATGAGCATCGCCGAAGCGCTTATGAAAGTTCACCGCTGCTACGCCGATATAATCCACCCGCTGCTCGGGAAATATGATATCCGAGGCATGGCGCATATCACCGGGGGCGGTATCGTCGGCAACCTTATCAGGATTCTTCCCGACGGTCTGGCGGCAGAGATCGTCAAGAGTTCCTGGACGCCGCCCGTCATATTCGACTACCTGCAGAAAGTCGGCAATATCGACCCGGACGATGTCTATTCGGCATTTAATATGGGAATCGGCTATATCCTGGTGGTGCCGGCGGAGCGGGCCGGGGAGGTCATGGATAGCATCAGCCGGACAGGTGAAGAGGTTTTCCGCATCGGCCGAATTAAGAAGGGGAGGAAGGCTGTCAGGCTGATCTGAGCGGCCAGGCTCCGACAGGTTAGGTATGGTTCTCCTTTGTATTCTCGACGGTTTTGGGCTGCGGCAGGCAGCTGCGGACAATGCCATAGCGGCGGCCCGCAAACCCGTATATGACACCCTCGTCAAGGTTTGTCCGTTCACGCGGATTGATGGTTCGGGCCTGGCCGTCGGTCTGCCGGAAGGACAGATGGGCAACAGCGAGGTGGGGCACCTCAATCTCGGCGCCGGGAGAGTGGTTTACCAGGAGATCACGCGGATAGACAAGGCCATCGAAACGGGGGAGTTTTTCGAGAACGAAGTCTTGAGCGGGGCCATGGAAAGAGTGGCGTCGCGCGACCGAGCCGTGCACCTGTTTGGACTGGTCTCGGACGGTAAAGTTCATTCGTCGCTCCACCATCTCTATGCGCTGGTCGAGTTGGCCAGGAAGAAGGGTGTCAAGCAACTTTATCTGCATGCCTTCATGGACGGCCGCGATACGCCGCCGAGGTCGGGGCGGGATTACGTGGCCCAGGTTATCCGGAAGTTTGGCGAGATCGGCCTGGGCCAGGTATCGACGGTGTGCGGTCGGTATTACGGAATGGATCGGGACCGTCGCTGGGAACGCACCGACCGCGCCTTCCGGGCGATCGTATACGGCGAGGGCCGCAAGTACAGCGACCCCATCGAGGTCATCGGCATTTCTTACGTCAACGATATTACCGACGAGTTCATCATTCCGGCGGTGATCGATCTCGGGGATCCGTCCCGCGGACGGGTCGCCGACGGTGACGCCTGCATCATGTTCAATTTCCGCTCGGACCGGGCCCGCCAGTTGTCGTATATGCTGAGTGGTCACGACATCAAAGGATATCCGCACCCGGAGCATCCCGAGATTGAATTGATAACGATGACGAAATTCGATATCAACCTGTACCAGGCCAAGGTAGCTTTCTACCCGGAGCGTTTGAAGAACCTTCTCGGCGAGGTTCTCTCGGCAGCGGGCAAGAAGCAGTTGCGCACGGCCGAGACGGAGAAGTATCCGCACGTGACCTTTTTCTTCAACGGTGGCATCGAGCAGCCCTTTGGGGGGGAAGAACGCGATATGATCGCTTCACCGAAAGTGGCCACCTACGATCTGCAACCGGAGATGTCGTCGGTTCTGGTTACCGACAACGTGGTGCAGCGCATCAACTCCGGCACCTTTGACTTCATTCTCGTGAACTACGCCAACTGCGACATGGTGGGACACACGGGAGTGTTCGAAGCCGCCCGGACGGCCGTAGAGGCGGTCGACAAGGCACTGGGACGGGTTATCGAGGCCGTGAAAAAGCAGAGCGGGGTAGCGCTGGTGACGGCGGACCATGGTAACGCCGAGATGATGGTCGATCCGGCCACGGGAGGGCCGTGGACGGCGCACACCACTAACCTGGTACCATTCATTCTCTTCGACCCCTCGGGCAAGGCCGGTGACCCGACCAGGATAAAACTTCGCCAGGGCGGAGTGCTGGCCGACGTCGCTCCCACTGTTCTGGATATCATGGGACTGGAGCAACCGCCGGAGATGACCGGGGAAACCTTAATCGTGAGAGGCTAATCCTCTGACTTCTGTTGTCAACGCTGTCGGGCGGTTTATCCTCCCGGACGACGTGGCGGTACGCAAGCGACGACTGGAGTTGATGATCTGGTCGTTTTTGTTATCCCTGTCATTCTATCCGGGAATTTTCGGTTTCCTGGCGTGGTTTTCGCTGGTCAGGCCGCTGGCCATCATATCTTCGCTGAAAGGTTCCGAAGCATTTCGCGCCTCGTATTTTTTCGGATTCTTTTTCAGTTTATTCTCGTTGTACTGGGTGGCCCTGGTGACGCCGCCCGGGATGATTTCGGCCGTTGTCATCGTGGCTTTCTACTACGCCGCGATATTGACGGTATTCAACAAGCTGTTTCAAATCAGGTCTGGTCTGGGTATCGTCGCATTGCCCATGCTGTGGGTGGGACTGGAATACTTCCGGACGCTTTCGCAGTTCGCGTTTCCATGGTCCGATTTGGGGTACTCGCAGGCGCATTACCTGTACATTCTGCAGATTGCGTCGGTCATTTCCGTTCACGGGCTGTCTTTCCTGATAGTGACGGTCAACCTGCTTCTGTGGCAGGTGTTTAGAAAGACACTTTCCGCCGAGAGGCGGCTGACGTCACTTCTTGCGTCGCTGGCAATCGTGCTGGCTTTGCTGTCGTTCGGCTGGATTGTCATGCCGCAGTATCCGATCGAGGGCGATTACCGGGTGGCGTTACTGCAGGGGTCGGTGCCGCTGGAGGTGAAATGGGCTCCGGGCAACCGCAACCACAGTCTGCGTTTGTATGATTCCCTGGCGCAGACAGCGGCCGGGGACAGCATCATACTGTACATCTGGCCGGAAACGTCAGCACCCTGCTATCTCTCCAACGACTGGGGCTGCCGCCGGGCCGTCGGCGATATTGTCCGCCGCAGCGGTGCCTATCATCTCGTGGGGGCCCTGGGCGCCACTTTTATAAACGACACTGTTGCCGAACACTACAATTCCTGCTATCAGTTCAATCCCAACGGACGGGTGGACAGGCGCTATGATAAAGTAAAGCTGGTGCCTTTTTCGGAGCAGGTGCCTTACCAGGACTGGGTGCCTTTTATGAAGCAGGAATTTTTGCGAAAGTACCTCACCTTCATCGACACCTACGATATCCAGTGGTGGTCGGATTTCCGTCCGGGTGACGACAGTTCGCTGGTGTTCGAACTGCCGGATACCCGCTACGCCGTGCTGATATGTTTCGAGTCGACCTTTCCGGAGTTTTCGCGCCGGGCGATTCAGCAGGGGGCCGATTTCCTGGTGGGCATTACCAACGACACCTGGTTCGGCAAGTCGGTCGGTATTTACATGCACTCCAGCATTTTTGTTACGCGGGCGGTCGAGAACCGCTGCTGGGGCGCCCGGGCGGCCAACAGCGGCCTGACTTATGTGGTGGACGGTTATGGTCGGCAGCGAGGCCGACTGGAGGCGTATGAAGTAGCGGTACTGAGGGCCAGGGTGGGGCCGCTTGACGGGTTCTCAATTTTCACTTTGTACGGCGATATCGTCGGGAGATTCTCCTTCTTGATAACCGTATCAATTGGCGGTATATTGTTGCTGGTATGGATCTTAAGAAAAATCATGCCCGTTCGCGGAAAATTGCCGCAACGCTCGTAGGCCTGTGGCTGGCGGCGGCGCCCGCCGGGGCAGCCCGGGGCGATTGGGTGAACTGGACCTCGTTCAACGACGTCCGGCAGGTGCGTCTTATCGACGACACGGTGTACTTCGCGACCTCGGGGGGGATTCTGGCGGTGGCCGACCCAGACCAGGCGGGTCGGCGGATACTGAACACCGATGGGCTGGGCACGCCGGATATCACCGATATAATTGTGGACAACGCCGGCCGCAAATGGGTAACAGGTCACGGGCGGCTGATAAAATTTGACTGGGAAAATTCGGTTCAGTACCTGTTTCGCGACAACGACAACAACCTCCTGCCGCTGTACCGAGTGCAGGACGAGGCCGACCGCCTCTGGATCGGCACCGGTATCGGGCTGGTGCTCTTTTCCAAGACGTTGTTCGACGGTGGCGTCGAGGACAGCTACTCCCTTTTTGGCAGTCTGAATCCTTCCCCGTCGGTGCTGGACATACTGGTAGATGGCGACACCATCTGGCTGGCCACCTCCGTCGGCCTGGCCGTCGCCGACAAAAGCAACCCGGCCCAACTGAAGGCACCGGCGGCCTGGACCACTTTTGACCTCGGCGGTTATCCGGAACTGGGCAGCGAAAGCGTTAACAGTGTCGTGACCTATGATAATGAGATTTACGTAGCGACGCCTCGTGGAGTGTTTCTGCTGAGTCGGGCCGCCGACACAGCCTTCGTCCCCGTGGCCATCGGGACCAATGTCACGTTTGTCAACATCCGGGTAGACAGCGATTCCCTGTTTTATTACTTCGACGATGATGGTGGCGGGGGCATGGGTATTATCGACGGCACTACGGCACAGCCGCTGGTTACGACCGGTCTGCCGTCATACCCCAAGATCGGGTTCGGTGACGGCGCGGTGCGCTGGGTCGGCGTGGCGACCGGGGGGATCTGGAATGATGCCGGCGGGTCATTCGCCCGCTACGAACACACGGGACTGCCGAGCAACGATATCTCGGATATCGCCGTCAACGCCGACGGCGTGGTGACCGCCGGGTTCACGCTCACCGGGGTGGCCCAATACGACGGCGACGCCTGGAAGCTTCGGGATGTGACCTTCCGTGAAGCCACTACCAACGTCATCGTCGATTCGTCCGGCAACTTCTGGGCCGGCACCAGGGGTGAGGGTCTGTGGCTTATCACGGAAGACACCGTGATTAATTATGACGAGCAGAATTCGACGTTGCGCGGCAACGACCAGAAACCCCCGGCCGGGCTGCAGTATGTGTTCATCAAGGGTCTGGCCGCGAGTGCGACCAATCTTTTCGCGTCCTGTTTTATTGCCGTCAACGGCTACCCCATCGCTGTCGGCGATTTTCGCGACCTTGACGATATCTCTCGATGGGACTCGCTGGGAGCGGCCGACGGCATCACCGACGTCAACACGGTAGCTCTCGACTATCAAAACGGCCGTCTGGCAATCGGCACGGAGATGCTGGGTGTTTTCAAATATTACCTGGGGCCGAGTATCCGGGACCGGTCGGATGATTCCGTGGTTCACTACCGGGAGGGTTTTCCTAATTTCCTGATTTCGGACGACATCCGGGTTGTCAAGTTTGCGCCCGACGGAGCCTTGTGGGTCGGCACTAACCTCGGTCTGTCGCGTTATGACCTGGCTGTAGAGTTCTTCTTCGACGTCGCGCTGCCGGCGGGAATCGGACCGGAAATAACCGGCATAGCCTTTGACGGACGGGGATCGGTCTGGGTAGGTTCGAAGACCGGCCTGGCCCGCCTGGATCTCATCAGCGGCGAGCAGACCAAATTCACCAGCCTCAACAGCGGCCTGCTGTCGGACCACGTGCAGTGTCTGACCTTTGACCAGTTCAGCGGGAGACTCTTCATCGGGACCGACGCCGGTATTTCATATATTCCATCGGCTTTCGGGCGGCCGACTTCGCGAGTGGAAGAGGTGATAGCCTTTCCCAACCCCTTTGTCGTAACGTCGGCCGCGGACCGCCTGAATTTCAACTATCTGGGAGTCGCCAGCCTGCGCATCTTTACCGCAGCCGGAGAACTGGTCCTGGAGGCGCAACTTACCTCCGAGGGCTGGGATGGGCGCAACCAGAGCGGGGAGGAGGTCGCGTCGGGAGTCTACCTGTTTGTTCTCAATGATCCGGAAGGCGGGGTCGGCAAAGGCAAGATTCTCCTGGTGCGAGAATAATGAAGGTTACCCGCTGTCAGGAATTATCCCCAAGTCAGGCTGAGACTATCGTCGGGCTCACGGCTGTTTCGGTCTTCTGTTCGCCGGGTTTTGCAGGCCTCTGGCGTCACGTCGGCGGCAAGGCGGTCAACTGGGTGGTCGAGGAGGCCGGCGAGTTGCGGGCGGTTCTGCCGGGAGTGGAATTCGGCGCGGGGCTCTGGCGGCGGTTTCAGGCCATGCCCGACGGTTGTTATGGCCGGGTGTTTTATGCGGACACCGCCCCGGACAGAAAGAGAGCGGTTGTCAGTGCCCTTTCACAGGGGCTGAAGAAGGCCCATTACGCCAAGCTGTATATATACGATTACTATGATTCGTTTGGGAGCCCGGGTGACTTTGCCGAGATGAACTGCACTACTACGATAGTGGATATATCCTCGCCGGAGTGGCAGCCACCGCATGAAAGCGTTCGCCGTGGCATCAACAAAGCCGAGCGGGAAGGAATCGAAGTCCGGGCAATTAACTGGGACAGGGATGCTGCCGCGTTTGTTGAACTCATGCGCCGGACCGAGAGAAGGCATGGGCGCTCTGTGAGGTACCCGGAGGCCTTCTTCCGGAGTCTCGCCGAACTGGCTCGACACGATGAACGCATCAAGTGGCTGTGGTGCGAACACGACGGTGAACCGGCCGCCAGTCATATTTACATCGCGGAGGACGGGGCCGTAATTTACTGGCAAGGCTATTTCGACAAGAAGTTCTCATTTTTACGACCCAACCATTACATGCATTACACTACGGCGAAAGCGGCAGCGGCACAGGGCGTAAAGTATTTCAACCTGGGAGCATCACCGGAGACGGCTGAAGGGCTAAAGGCCTACAAAGACCGCTGGGGCGGGTCGCCTTATTCATACAAGTGTTACTGGTCAAAGTCGCTTCTGGGCAGGTTGGTTTGAGTGCGCATAGACTAAAAATCTTAGTATTGGCCGACAGCCGTTCCTTCCACATTGAACGGCTCGCCCGCGAGCTGGTGCGGCAGGGGTGCCGGGTAGTTACGGCTTCGCTGGAACGAGGCCGGTTGTGTCACTACAAACTGAAGAGGCGGGGGCCGGTAAAGGCGTGGCACTACCCCCTGTCGGCGCCGGAGGTGAAAAGCATTATCAGGAAGTATCGACCCGATGTGATCAACCCGCACTACGCCTGTGGCTACGGCTTCTCGACAGCTCTGGCCGTGGGCAAAGGAGGCCCGCCGGTGGTGCTGGATTTGTGGGGTTCGGATATACTGATAGTGCCGAGAAAATCGTTTTTTCACCGGGCGATCACTCGCACGGCCCTGAGGCGGGCGGACCTGGTGCTCGGAGATTCGCAGTATCTGTTGTCGGCGGCGGAGGCGCTGGCGCGGCCCGCCCGGAAAAGTGTGGTCAGGTGGGGTATCGAGCGGCAGTATCTTGAGTTTCACCGGTCAGACTACGAGTTGCGCCGGCCGTTGAGAATAATCGTCCCTCGTCCGCACGAGGAGGTGTATAACAACGGCTTTATCCTGAGGGCACTGGCGCCGTTGATTGTGAAGGAAGATGTCGAGATAACTTTCCCCGACTTCGGCAGTCAGGCGGGAGAGTTCCGCGCCGAAGGCGAGTCGCTGGTAGGCGGAAAAGTCAAATTCTACCCGAGAATGTCGCGATATGAGTTTATGCGTTTTATGGCCGGCTTCGATGTATATTTGTCGGCGGCCCGGTCCGATTCCTCACCGGTCTCTTTGATAGAAGCGATGGGACTGGGCCTGATACCCATCGCTGCGGATATCCCGGGGATAAGCGAGTGGCTGACCAAAGCCAGCGGTTACAGGTTCAGACAGGATTCGGCGGACGGCTTAAGGGCGGTAATTGAAGGGCTGCTGTCCGAGAAAGATCCGCATGAACGCATGCGACGGGGCAACTTTGAACGGGTCAGACGGGAGGCCGTCTTTGAACACAACGTGGCTGAGCGGATAAGGCTCATGCATGGGTTGGCGGAGGGTGCCGATGGTTGAGAGGCGGGCGCTACTGGTCTGCTATTATTTTCCGCCGCTGGGCGGGGCGGGTGTGGGGCGCCCCCTGGCGCTTTTCAAGGGGCTGGCGGAGCACGGGTACAACTGCGATGTGCTGACGGTCAAGCCGGTCGCTTATCGAGTGTATGAGCCGGAACTGCTCGAGGGGCTGGAGGTGCAACGGGTGTATCGTGCGCGCTCTTTCGACCCGCAGCGCCTGCTGTATCTTCTGGGAGTGAGAAAAGTCAGAGCGGCGACAATTCGCCGGGGCAGGAAGGTTGCCGACCGTTTCTTTCCGGACTCCAAAGTCGGCTGGGTGAAGCCGGCGGTGAAACTGGGCCGCACCCTGGCCGGCAACCGGGGCTATGATGTAATCGTGTCGACCTCGCCGCCGGTGTCGGCGCACCTGGTGGCGCGCAGGTTGTCGGCTGATTTCAGACTGCCGTGGGTGGCCGATTTCCGCGATTACTGGACTGCTTCTACTCCTGAAGAATGGTACAGCGACAGCCGGCAGGCAGTCAGGGCGCACGCCCTGCTGGATGCGATCAAGAAAGATGCTTCGGTCCGGACCACGGTGAATGAGACTGTCGCCGCCTTCCTCGATGGAGCCGAAGTCATCCGCAACAGCTACGATGAATCCCTGGCAGGGCTGTGGACACGGCCGCCGAGCGCAGAGGTGTTTACCATCGGTCTTTTCGGGACGTTCAACGATGATTACCCGGTGGAACCGCTACTGCGGCTTCTGGATCGGCTACGGAATCGGGCTAAAGAGCTGCATGAAAGAGTCCGGCTGCTGCAGGTGGGTGATGTCGAACCGGCCTGGCTGAAGAGCTGCCTGGCCCGTTTCGGCCTGGAGGATCGCTGCGAGATACACCACTTTGTTCCGCGAGCGGAAGCGGTGAAGATTCTTTCCAGAAGCCATCTTTTCTACCTCGGTATGCCGTCGGAGAAACACGCCGGCATATCGACCGGGCGCATCTACCTGCTTCTGGCCTCGGGGCGGCCCATCTTGGCCGCCACCAACCCGGACAGTGAAGTGGCCGGGCTTATCGAAGTTTCTCAGAATGGATTCTGCTTTGAAGAGGGGAACAAAGAAGCTGCCGTAAGCTATCTGGCACGGTTGATCGAGGCGTTTCTATCGGACTCGCTGTCTTCGACGCCGCTGCCTGAATACGCCCGACAATTCTCATCGGAGAATATGGTAGCCGGATTTGCCGCTATCTTCGACAGGGTAGTCTCCGGCCGCCGGTCCTGACCATCTATTTCAGATAAACCATTTTTTTGACATCGCTGAAGGCGTCGCATTGCAGACGGTAGAAGTATACTCCCGTGGCGACGGAGCGACCCTCGCTGTCGGTAGCATTCCAGGACGCGGTATGCGACCCGGCCGGCAGCGACGAGTTTATCAGCGTGGTTACTTTCTGCCCGCTGATGTTGAAGACGGCCAAATTCACGGTGCTAAGGCGCGGAAGATCGAAGGCGATCATGGTGGCGGGATTGAACGGGTTGGGAAAATTCTGCGCCAAGTGGAAGGCCCGGGGGAGCACTCTCTGCGGATCATCATCGATGTCAGAGGCGAGAGAGGGCGTATAGTTTTTGAGAGCAACGGTGTAACCCCCTTTGGAGGCGGCGACGCCGTAGGTGACGCCGAGCTCAAAATCGCAGGTAATGACGGCCGATCCGTTCTGGTCGGTCAGGCAGCGAGCGACCGGACCGGAGTCGTCGCTCAGGATCACCGGGCAGGCGGGCACGGGATTGCCTTGTGAGGTCACGTTGACAGTAAGCCGTCCTTCACCGGGGACGAGGTTGACGGCGAGTCTGCCGGGAAGGCCG
>JAOUEU010000348.1 GCA_029858555.1 Candidatus Zixiibacteriota bacterium | reverse complement strand
ATCAGCACCGAGAAGATGCATGAGAGTGGGTATGATGTCCGTCTGGGAAGCGACGGTACGGCGCAACATGCCTTCGGTGCCGATAATCCCCGGTGCGTAAATAAGAAGCGGAATGTGGAAGTTGAACAGGTTCATCATATACGGGCCGCTGTTCAGGTCGGCGTGGTCGGAAACAAAGACGAATATCGTGCTGTCGAACACCGGCTTGCCGCGAAATTTGTCGACAAAACTGCCGACCGAATAGTCGGCGTATAACTGCGTGTTGTAGATGCGCGATTGCAGGCTGTTGTCGCTGAACCGTTGAATCGACGAATCCGGCAGATCGAACGGGGCGTGGTGCGAGAGCGTGAATATAGTCGCCTGAAACGGGCGGGCGAGAGAGTCGATCAGCGGCACGGCCAGGTCAAAAAGAACATGGTCGGGGATGCCCCACTTGGAAAAATAGCGGTCTTGGCCGAAATACGTGTCGCCGTAGAAGCGGTCGAAGCCTTTGGAGGTGAAGAATCCCTCCATATTGTCAAAAGCCGGGTCGCCGCCGTACACAAAAGCGTTGTAGTAACCGCGTTCGTGCAGTATCTCCGGCAGAGTTATGAACGGATGGGCGGCCTGGTAGCGCTTCATTATGGCCCGTCCCGGCAGCGACGGAAACCCGCACAGGATACCCCCCAGCCCGTAATTGGAGCGTATTCCCGTGCCGTAGAAGTCGGTGAAAAGTATCCCCCCGGAGGCCAGGCTGTCGAAGTGGGGCGTAAGGTCGTTCGGCGCACCGAGGCAACTTGTGTGCTGGCCCGACCAGCTTTCCATAACGACCATCACGATGTTGGGCTTATATCCAAGCGCCGATTTCTCCTGTCGCACCTGCCGCAGGAGCGATGCCTCCGGTTCGAGCCATTCGTCGCCCTCCTGATAAAGCATCTCCTGCACGAACCTCAGGCCCTCCCCAAAATCCACCAGCGCAAAACCTCTCTCTGCGTCGCTGCGGTAAATCAGGCGCGGGTCGTTGTCTTTTTCGTACAGCGACTGCGCCAGGGTGTAGATGCCATTCAGCGGCAGTTGATTCACGAACGGGTGCTGGCTGACATACGCGTTCGACCAGCTGATAGCCGCCATGCCGGTGCGGCCCCTGATACCGAGCGCGAAAAGAGCCGCGAACACCAGGAAGTAAGCCACGTGGTTCAGCCACGAGCGGCGTTCAAAAAAAACATGAGTGGTTTTGAGAATCTTTGTGAGCAGGAAGAAAAACAGCACCGACACGACAGCCCACAGGCCGATGAAGAGGAAGAATTTCGGGTCGGCCAGAATCAGGTTCCAGGCCGTCGGGCCTTCGTCGAGGTAATCGAGGGCCAGAAAGTTGAGGTGCGAAGTGAAGTAGGCATAGAAACGGATGTCGGCCAGCGTGAGAAAGATGCAGAACGAGAAAAGAGCCGTCAGGTACAAAAGAGTCCATTTTCTCACCGCCCCGCTTTTCAGTTTGAACCAGGGGACAAACAGCAGAACGGGCGTCAGTATATAGAAGACGATAATCTGGTCGAACCGAAGCCCGATAAGAAAGGCTCGGAGAATATCGAGCAATGCCACGTCCGCCCATTGCCCGGTGAAGCTGAACAGAAACAACAAGCGCCCGGCGGCGAAAAGCAGCAGCCCGAGGATATAAAGGACGAGGATGAACAGGAACGGTCTTGACGGCAGCAGGTGATGCAGTATGGGCGTCCTCAATTGCGCTGGTCGTGGCATGCCCCCAATATGTTTTTTTTATCGTGGCTGTCAACCAGCAATGCCGCGAGGCGGCGGAATAAGGCGGTTGGCTATTCGTCCTGCACGACCACGGCTGTGCCGTAGGCCAGCAGCTCGGAGGCTCCCTTCATGATCTCGGAGGTGGTGAAGCGAATCATGATGATGGCGTTAGCACCCTGAGTCTTGGCGTCTTCGACCATACGGTCGATAGCCTGCTCGCGGGATTCGGCGATCAACTTGGTATATTCGGATACTTCCCCGCCGATGATACCGCGCAGGGCGGCGGCGATATCGCGGCCGATGTGGCGGGCGCGGACGGTGTTGCCCTTGACCAGGCCGATGGTTTTAACCACCCTTTTCCCGCCGATGTTCTCACAACTGGCTAGAATCATTTCTTTACCTCTTTGTAGCGGTCACGATGATAGGCAAATAACCTTTCGCGGATGTACGAGACAAGCAAAAAGATCAAACCGGCCGCCAGAGCCGACACACCGAACTTGATAATCAGCGGCACGGCCGGGTCGGCCAGGAAGTTGGCGAAAAAGGCATAGACGGCCGCAATGAGCAGGATTATGGCTCCTATCGAGAACAGAATCCACCCGATGCCCCGCTCGAGTTTGCGGTAAATCGACTGCCAGTAGCTTTCCCATACTTCGTCGGGAAGATCGGCATACCGCACCATACCCGTTACCTCCTTGAGTCTGCGGAACTCCTCGAGCTCGGCGCGCAGTTCGGGGTTTTGCTTCAGTTCCCGTTCAAAAGCCTCCCTCTCCTCGTGCGTCAGTTCGTTGTCGACATACCCTGCCAGAAGTTCGCGCTTATTCTTAGTCATGATACTGCCCCATCAGTTTGCCCAGTTTCTTCCGGGCGTAGTACAGCCGCGACATGACCGTACCTCTCGGAATACCGAGCAGATTGGCGATTTCATCGTATGACATCCCCCTGAAATGCTGCAACGTGATTATCTCGCGGTCCTCGAACGACAACTCCAGCAGGGCCTGCTGCAGGCGGCCGAGCAGCTCTTGTTTCATCAGGCGGCTTTCGGGGGTGGTCACGTCGGCCAGAAGGTACGGCGCGTCCTCGATAGCCACCATCCGGCTCTCGCGGCTGGAGCGGCGGCGCAGCCAGGTCCGGCAG
>JAOUEU010000347.1 GCA_029858555.1 Candidatus Zixiibacteriota bacterium | reverse complement strand
CGGGGCAGGAGTTGATTCAAAAGGATCTGCGGGAGGGCCTGATTGACCGCGTCGTCGTAGCCTCCTGTTCGCCCCTCATGCACGAAGCGACCTTCCGGCGGACGATGGCTGCTGCCGGCGGTAATGAATTCCTCTTCCAGATGGCCAATATCCGGGAACACGTCAGTTGGGTTACCGAGGATCCCCGGGCGGCCACCGAAAAAGCCAAGGCGCTGATTGCTGCCGCTGTCCAGCGCGTTATCCTCCACCAGCCGCTGGAACGCACCCGCGTGCCCGTCAATCCCAACGTTCTGGTAGTAGGCGGCGGCATCGCCGGTATTCATGCCGCTCTCACGCTGGCCGAGGCTGCCAAGCAGGTCTACCTGGTGGAGAGGGAGCCAACCATCGGCGGGCACATGGCCAAGTTCGACAAGACTTTTCCGACCCTGGACTGCGCCGCCTGCATCCTGACACCCAAGATGTCGGCCGTCCAGGCACACCCCAATATCACCATGTGGACTTATTCCGAAGTTTCCGAAGTGGAAGGGTTTGTCGGTAACTTCAAGGTCAAGGTTAAGCGGAAACCTCGCTATGTCAAGGAAGACCTCTGTGTCGGCTGTCTCGAATGCATCGACGCCTGCATCTTCAAGAAAGGCAAGTTCGATGACGAGTTCAACGTCGGCATGAGCAAGCGCAAGCCGATCTACATTCCTTTTCCCCAGGCGACACCTCTCGTGGCCGTCATCGACCCGCAGACCTGTGCCCAGTTCAGAACCGGCAAGTGCAAACAAACCTGCGCCGAGGTCTGCGAACGCGGCGCCATCGATTTCAACCAGACCGACGAAATCAAGGAAATTGAGGTCGGCGCCATCATCGTGGCCACCGGCTTCAAAACCTTCGATGCCGGCCGTATCTACCGGTACGGTTATGGCAAATACCCCAATATCTACACCAGCCTTGAGGTCGAGCGTATGGTCAACGCTTCCGGTCCGACCGGGGGAGAGGTCCGGCTTAACGACGGCAAGAAACCCGGCGTGGTCGGGATCGTCCATTGCGTCGGCAGCCGGGATGCCAATACCAATCGCTATTGCTCGCGTGTCTGCTGCATGTACTCACTGAAACTGGCCCACCTCATCAAGGAGCGCACCGATGCCCAGATTTATAACTTCTACATTGATATGCGTTCTCCCGGCAAGAGTTATGAGGAGTTCTACGAGAGGCTTCTGGACGAAAAGGTGCATTTCATCCGGGGGCGGGTAGCCGAAATCACCGACTGGTGGCTGGCTCCCGAAGAAGTGGGCAAACTGGTGATCCGGGCCGAGGACACCTTGGTTGGCACGGTGCGCCGAATTCCCGTCGATATGGTTGTCCTCTCCGTCGGCCTGGAGGCGCAGCCCGACGTCGACGACGTGCGCCGCATGTTCAATATCAGTTGCGGGCATGAGGGCTGGTTCCTCGAACGACATCCCAAGCTGGCGCCGGTGTCGACCTTCACCGACGGCGTTCTGCTGGCGGGATGTTGCCAGGGACCCAAGGACATTCCCGATACCGTGGCCCAGGCCGGGGCCGCCGCGGCCGAGGCGCTGGCCATCATTGACAAGGGCCATGTTGAACTCGAGCCGAATACGGCCTTCGTGCAGGAAGAACTCTGTTCGGGCTGCAAAACCTGCCTGCCTCTGTGCCCCTACAGTGCTATCGGCTTCCTCGTTGAGAAAAAGACAGCCGAGGTTAACGGTGCCATCTGCAAGGGCTGCGGGACCTGTGTTGCCGCCTGCCCGTCAGGAGCGCTGCAGCAGAACCTCTTCACCGATGAGCAGATTTTCCAGGAAATCAAGGGAGTTGTAACCTATGTCTGATAATGAATCAACCCGAAAACCCTTTGAACCCAAGATCGTCGCCTTCTTCTGTAACTGGTGTACCTACACCGCGGCCGATCTTGCCGGGACCGCCAGAATGAAGTACCAGCCCAATGTTCGGGTGGTGCGAATCATGTGTTCCGGACGACTGGATCCGCAGTTCGTGCTGGCCGCTCTCCGCGAAGGTGCCGACGGCGTCCTGGTCGGTGGTTGTCATCCCGGTGACTGCCATTACCAGGAAGGAAACTACAAGGCCCTGCGCCGCTTCACTCTCCTTAAGAAGCTGCTTGCCTCGCTGGGCATCGAATCCGAACGGGTCCGCATGGAGTGGATAGCGGCCTCGGAAGGCGATAAGGTCAGGACAACCATAAACGAAATTACGGAAGCTGTCCGCCGTCTGGGACCCCTCCGTCTGGAGCCGCGCGCGTTGGAAGGTGTCAAAAAATCCCTGTCAGAGCCGGCGCCAACGGTGGAGGTGGCTCAAGGAGAGTCGATATGAGCAAACCGAAAGTGGCCTTTTACTGGTGCGCCTCATGCGGCGGCTGCGAGGAAGCCGTTGTCGACCTCGCCGAAGACATCCTCAGGGTTGTCGCAGCAGTCGACATTGTCTTCTGGCCCGTGGCCCTGGATTTCAAGCGCACCGACGTTGAAGCCCTGGCGGATCGTGAAATCGCCGTCAGTTTCATCAATGGCGCCGTACGCACCTCGGAGCAGTTCGAAATGGTGGAACTGCTGCGAAAAAAGTCTGGCCTGGTGGTGGCGTTTGGAAGCTGCGCCCAGCTGGGCGGTATCCCCGGACTGGCCAACGTCGCCGACCGCGAGCAGATTCTCGAAGAAGTCTACAGCAATTGCCCCAGCCTCGACAATCCCAATAAGACCGTGCCTCTCGAGAAAATCGACGTTGCCGAAGGTACTTTGACCCTGCCGAGCCTGTGGAACACCGTCAAATCGCTCGACCAGGTGATAGAAGTCGACTATTACCTGCCGGGCTGTCCGCCGCCGGTAAAACTTATCCAGGAAGCGGTCAATGCCATTCTGAACA
>JAOUEU010000346.1 GCA_029858555.1 Candidatus Zixiibacteriota bacterium | reverse complement strand
GCGACCTCGACCCCGAGATACACGACGCTCAATCTGAAAGTCGACCCCGGCAAGGGCGCCGACAAAGGCGGTATCCACTGGCACATCGCGGCCGAGAATGAAGTCCGTTACGCATCGTTAGGCGATAAGCGCGAAGTGATAATATGGACCAGGGTGAAGCGACCCGATGGCAGTTTCAGACAGTTTACCAACCGCGCGCTGGCATCTTCAACCGGAGAGGAACAGCAGGAGCGGGTCCTTGACTGTGTGGACTGCCACAACCGGGCCACGCATATCTACGAACAGCCCGGCGACGCCGTTGACCGGCGGATGCGACTGGGCCGTATCAATCGTTCTCTCCCGTACGTCAAACGAGAGGGGCTGGCGGCAATAACGATCGATTATGCCAATCAACCGGCGGCCATGGAGGGGATCACCAACCACATGTGGGGGTTCTACCAGCGCCGCCACCCCGACGTGGCCGTTAGCGAGGCCCCAATGATCGACAGCGCCGTTGCTGCACTGCAAGAGATCTATGTTCGCAACATTCACCACGGGATGAATATCACCTGGGGCTCGTATCCCAGCCACATAGGGCATGTCGGCACCAGCGGCTGTTTTCGCTGCCACAACGCCAACATGACCGACGATGCCGGCAACAGCGTTTCCAGTGACTGCGGACTCTGCCATTCGATTCTCGCTTTCCGCAGCGAGCGGCCGTTCGATTACCTTCAGCCAATCGACACCACTCTGCCGGACTATCTGATGCGCCAGTACCTGCAGCACGAGTTTCTGGACTATACGGAAGAATAACGGCACCCGCGGCGTCCCCGACGATGCCGCTCTGGGCAAATTTCAGCCCTGTCCCGTCAGGTCCAACTCAAAGTGTGGCAAGTCGTCAAAGCGGTTATCGCTGAGGAGCGTGTTTTTGTCCCAGTCGCCTCCCCAGCGAATGGGAATTCCCATACGGTCGGCCGCGCCCAGCACGTAACCGGCGAATAAGCAGAACCTCTCCCGGTCGCTCCAATCCAGCGGGTACGGCGCGACATCCACCGCCAGCGACGGTTTGTGATTGTGACGGCTGTTCGGGTATTTCAGGCGCGAGCGACCATGGCGGTAGAGATCATTCTGTTCCGCCCGGGCGCGGTAGCCGCACAGCACGGAGCAGTCAAAGCGTTTGACGACGACGCTGAAAAGGCGCAGCAAATCGGGATGGCACGTCCTGAGTCGGGCCAGCGACTGTTTTGAGAACTCCGGCATCTACATACCGACGAGGTCGCGAATCACCATCGTTGTTGCACTTAAGTCGGCCGGTCCGGCGGACAGAGTGTTTAGGTCCACTCCGAGAGGAGTGCCTATCTGCGGGTAGCCGGAGCAAAAAACGAGAGAGGGACTACATCCCTGTAGTCCCTCAACCCGTCGTCCCCGAGTAGCAAAGCCACCTAACTAAGCCAGCTTGGCCTTCATGGCTCTCCCCCGGACTATCCATACACCCGGTGCGAACATCGTCATCGCCGGTGTGACCTGCAAGCCGCCGTGCCTCGTCCGTTCCTGTTGCTTGAAGCCAAGTGTAGACGGGCAGCCACAGCAAGCCGCAGGATTGAGCCGCATATGGTCAATAATTGCGGTAACCGGCTCCCGGCGGCGCCAACCAGACCGCCTCCCCTTGTGAAGCATGGCGATATGCATTCGACCTCAAGCCGTTTCCTATCCCCCACTAGGCATAAAAGCCCACACATGTTGGAAATCTGTCAATCCCGCGAGGGCTCATGTAGTAGAAAGGTCTAAAGCGGATAAAAATCCCCCCAATTCCCGCTCTACTTAAATATAATAACGGGCACTGCCATTTTGCGGCAGTAGAATGTCATCTTTTTTGGGCTAAGGGATAAAAAAGTGGCGCCCCGCAGAATTGAACTGCGGACACACGGATTTTCAGTCCGTTGCTCTACCAACTGAGCTAGGGCGCCTACTCTAATGTCTGATTTGTCAAGGCCTGCAATCTATCACGTTTTCGGCCGATGTCAAACTAATTTTAGCGTTCCCTGAACAGGTACTGTTTGGTCTGTGTTGAAAACAGTGCATACAGGACAGCACCGGATATGACCAGCAGGACGAGATTCTCAATATGACTGTAGCCAATGATTGCGAAAACCACCACCAGGGCATTGACCGCGATCAGGCCGTACCAGCCCCATTTTCGCTGCTCATTATAGGCGTACGCAAACGAGATGAGCACCAGCCCCAGCAGAGTGAATAGAAGTGATTGGCCCAGATCCGTGTAATTGCGGTCCAGAACGCCAAGGATGATCTTGACGCCGCCATACACCAGAAATACGGCCGAGAAAATGAAACCGTGCCACCGGGCCAGTTGAAAGGTCAGCGGGCGGGAGACTTTCTTTTCTTCCATGGAAACAGGTCCTCTTATTCAGTGTTTTTCCTCCCCCAGGAGACCGGCGCCGATAAACCCGGCATCGTTTCCCAGGGCCGCCTTCACAACGCGCAAGTTTTCTACCGCTGAATCAAAGGCCCGTTCCTTTATTTCGGCGGTGACGGCTTCGAGCAGGCCACCCCCTCCCTCGATGATACCTCCTCCAATAACTACGGTATCAGGATTCAAAAGATTCACGATACCGGCCAGCCCGATACCCAGGTAGCGGGCGGTTTCATCGAGGACCTGCCGGGCTACGGCGTCTCCCTTTCTTTCGGCGCTGAAGATCTTTTTTATCGTCAAATTCTCCGTGCCATTGTCAAGTATTGCTTCAAACGCTGGCGTTAATTCGTTGCCCATCAATTTCTTAGCGCGACGGATTATCGCATGCGATGCGCAGTACGCCTCGAGACAGCCCCGGCTGCCGCAACGGCACTCCGGACCCTCAAAATTGATGGAGATATGACCCAACTCACCGGCCG
>JAOUEU010000345.1 GCA_029858555.1 Candidatus Zixiibacteriota bacterium | reverse complement strand
TGCTCGGCCAGCTCGATAGCGTACGGGTGGAAGTTGTCTTGACCGATCGGATGCTCAATTATATCGAGGCCGGCCAGCGGACGGAAATCCGGGCCGCGAATCTGCCTTCAGGACTTGTGTCCGCATCTCTATCGCGAATCTCGCCGTTCCTTCACCCCGTTACTCATAGCACTGAAGCTGAAATCGATTTGGCCAATCCCGGGCATCATCTGAATTCCGGGATGTTCATCACTGTGGACATCTATTACGGAGAAAGTGAACAGGCCACGTTGATTCCCTTGAGTGCCCTGTACGACAACCCTCTAACCGGTGTTACCGGCGTATATGTCAGCCGCGATACCCTGAATCGTATCCCGCTGGAACCATTTGAAACCGGCGCTACCGCCAGTTTAACCGAACCGGTTCCGTTCGACTTCGTGCCGGTCGAAGTGGTCGCCAAAGGACGCATGAGCGCCGGGATTCGCGGTGTGAATCCGGGCAGTTGGGTGGTGACCATCGGCCAGGATCTCTTTGGCGGGGAATCGGGCCAGGCCCGAGTGCGCCCGGTTGACTGGGCCTGGGTGGAGCAGCTTCAGAATCTCCAGCGCGAAGATCTTTTGCAGCAAATCATGCAAAGGCAGCAGGCCGCCGGAAGTGATACCACCGTGCCTGGCATTTGAAACTCTCCGGGCAGAGGCTTAAGTTATGAATATTACCAGAATAGCGGTCAATCGTCCGGTTGCCACCACCATGGTGTTCTTAATTATCATCGTGATGGGAATAATGGGCTTCCGCTTTCTGCCGGTTGATCTGCTTCCGCCCATTGAATATCCGATGCTCACCATCTCCACCGGCTACGCCAATGTCGGGCCGGAAGAAATTGAAACGATTATAACCGATAAAGTCGAGAACGCCATTGCCAGCGTTCCCAACATCGAAGAGGTCCGGTCAGTGTCGCAGGAGGGGCGGAGCCGCGTGACGCTGGAGTTCACGCAGGGTACGGATATTGACGCCGCCGCCAATGATGTCAGGGCCGCCCTGGACCGCATTAGAAATGATTTCCCGCCGGAGGTGGAGCCGCCGCGTCTCTGGAAATTCGATCCCGATAATTTTCCGGTAGTGGTTCTCGGAGCCCAGTCTGATCGAAGCATAGATGAACTGACGCGGATTCTCGAGCGCGAAATTTCGCAGCGTTTCGAACAGATTCCGGGAGTCGGATCGGTGGATGTCTGGGGCGGGATTTACCGTGAAATACAGATCCGGCTTAAACGGGATCGCCTGGCCTCCAGTATGCTTTCCGCGGCCGATGTCCGGCAGGCCCTTGTACGGGAAAACATCACGCTTCCGGGCGGAGATATGCGCGAAGGTATCAGCGACATCTATGTCCGTACTCGGGGGGAGTTCCAGTCTTTGGAACAGATCGCCGCCACCATAATAACGGTAATCGATGGCAAGCCGATCAGGGTCGGGGATGTTGCCGAAGTTGTGGACGGGTTCGAAGACGTCAGCCGGTTCGTGCAGATCGACGGCCGCCCGATGATTCGCCTGGGAGTCCGCAAACAATCCGGGGCAAACACGGTGGCGGTGGCGGAAGCGGCGCGGGCCGTCATGGAGCAAATTGACCGCGAGCGCGATGATATCGACCTGATGATGGTAATCGACCAGAGCGATTTCATACAAAGTGCCATAGATAATGTCAAACAGGCCGCCGTCTGGGGAGGCTTGCTGGCCATATTCGTGCTGTACATCTTTCTGAGAAACGGCTCCACGACCTTTATCATCGGACTATCGATTCCAATCTCGATTATCGCCACCTTCGGCGTCCTCTATTTCAGTGACATTTCTCTCAATCAGATGAGCTTTGGCGGACTTGCGCTGGGGATAGGGCTCATGGTTGACAATTCAATTGTGGTTCTGGAAAATATCGTTAGAATCAGGGAGGGGGGCAACACCCTCGAGGAAAGTTCGCTCATTGGAACCAAACAGGTTAGCGGCGCCATCGTGGCATCGACTTTGACCACTTCGGTAATCTTTCTCCCCGTCGTATTCATGCAGACTATTTCCGGGATGTTGTTCAAGGAGCTGGCGCTGGTGGTGGTTTTTGCACTGCTCTGCTCTCTTTTCGCGGCGCTCACCCTGGTGCCCATGCTCGGCAGCCGCTTTCTGACCGTCGGAAAAAACGGGGAGGCTTCCACGAACCGGCGTCCCCGGACTGCCCGATGGACCGAGCGACTGGAAACCATTTATTCACGCATCATTGTCAAGGCTATAAATCATAAAAGGATCGTCTTCGCGGTGACGGGAACGCTGTTGATCACGGCCCTGATCCTGTGGCGACTTTTGCCGGTGGAGCTGGCGCCTCAGACCGATGCCAATGAGATCGGTATAGACATGGAAATGGCCCAGGGAACCAATATTGCCGTAGTGAACAGGTACCTCCATGAAATGGAGGCGATTGTCCGGGAAATCATTCCGATGGATCAGGTTCGGCATATATCGGTGGAAACCCGTCCGGGTAACGCGGAGGTGGAGATAACCTTGCACGATTCCGACACGCGCACTGTCAACAGTTTTGACCTGGCCGATCATATCCGCAGAAACCTCGCCGGGAGGATTCCCGGTTCGACTATAAGAGTCAGTGCTCAGTCCGGTCTCTGGATGCTGCGAAGGTTATTCGGCTCAGGTGGAGCGGAAGCCGTGCAAATAGAGTTGCGGGGGTATGATCTGGCGCTGGCTGACCGGCTGGCCCAGGATATCGGCAATATTATGAAACGAGTTCCCGAAATTGCCGATGTCCGTATCAGCCGCCGCGAAGGACGTCCCGAGCAAAACCTCATTATCGACCGTGAAAAAATCGCCGATTTGGGCCTGTCCGTCACTCAGGTCGCAGAGGTGATTCAGACCAATGTTGCGGGCGGG
>JAOUEU010000088.1 GCA_029858555.1 Candidatus Zixiibacteriota bacterium | reverse complement strand
TATCACAAACCTCCGCTATCAACCATACCCCGCAATATCCCCCGTAAACCGGCAAACATGGAGGAGATATGTCAACGAATAATAAACCGGCCGCCCAGACGGTCCTCCCGCCCACCAAGCCCGGCGGTGAGTAGATGCCTCCGACAACCAGCCGCGGATCCCCGTCAGGACCATGACTCTGTCTGTGTTAGTCATGCCTCGTTTGGATAGCCTCTGAAAAGGCTAAACGGGACAATGTGAGTATTGTTTAAAACGCATATGTCAGGTTTGACGAGAGCAGGAAAAGTGCAGCGTTTTCTGTCTGGTTTTCGTGCCATTCCCATTCGGCCGAAAACAGGGCGCTCACCGAGAGCCCCTGCCAGATTCTGAGATCCCCAATCAGGTTAAGGCGTTCAAAAGTGAAGTTGGATTGAAGAGCGTTGTCATATTTCAGATCCCGGTAACCGATGACATTATCGACCGACCCAAAGAAGTGAGCGGCGCTTAACAGGTCTAATTCGATTCTGGCGCCCGTTTCCCAGTAGTCTTCACCTTCCGGAAAATCCTTTTCGACTTCATACAGATACTCGAACTCGGGCCCAAGGCTGATACTGAGCACACCCCTTTCATAGCCGCCCAGAAAGGCAAAACCGACCCGTCCGTAATTCCGGTTAACCGGATCGCTGGAGCTGTAGAAAGTCAAGTCAAGTTCCGTATCCTGGCGAAAAAAGAAATCGCGGCCCAGGTGGAGCTTGTCACGCCCGGAGAATTCCAGGCGGTAATGGTCGTCCTGATAGGGTTCCCGGTTATAGTCTTTTCTTTCGAATCTGGAGGACAAGTCCAGTTCTACGGGCCCCCAGAAGCCGAAAAAAGCGGCTTCAGCGCCCCCGACAAGATAATCAAGTGCCGTGGAATCCGGGACCCTGCGAGCCAAGGCGAACAGGTTAAAATCCGCACCAGAGAAATCTTCAAACGCGGCCGTCAGGCCGACTTTGCCGCCCAGCCGAAAATGGTCATATGAAAAACCCGTGGTCGAATCGAAATCAACGGCCTCACCCGTAATCTGTATTTGTGTCGTAAGGGGCCCCGTGACCGGTAAGGCAAAGCCGGACTTGATATAACCGTAAAGATAGTCTTCGCTGGCGTCGCCGGCGTCGCGGTACCGATTTTTCCATTCCAACTCGCTATGGAGGTCAAACCGAGCGGTTCCCAGCACTGTCCGAAAATCGTTCAGCAATCTCAGGCGAAGGAAATCGGCCGTCTGCTCATAGCTGGGTCTTAATTCCAGTCGGCGGTCGGAAAAAGGGGAATAGGTCAGTTCAACCCGGCCCTTGAGGTCGTCAACATAGTCTGTTTTCAGAGCAAAATCGAGCGAATCCGTTCCGCTACGGGTAATCGAATCGAGAAAAAACTCCTGAGAAATGAAATCATAGCCGATTCCAGCTCTCAGATCCAGAGTACCGGCTTTGGTCGCATTAAAACAGCCGCCTGCCAGCAGCGGAGCCAGCACCGCGACACGGATGCTACTAAGGCGCAATGTTTACCTCAAGTCTCAGGCTATTTTCGACCGCCTCCGAGAAGCTGTTTCAGTTGATTGAGCGAAAGTTCAGCGGCTTTCAGGGCTGCCGCCGCCCTGTTGACCTCTCGGCCGCCGATGTGGCCTGCCGCCTTTTCCAGCTGCTCGTAGGCCTGCTTGAGGAGCCTCTGAGCATTGCTGTTGCGGTTACCCAGCCTCTCTCTCAAACCATCGGCCTGGCCCTTGAGACGCTGATACCTGTTTTCGAGATCGTCAAGAGAGGTGCACTCTTTTTTCGCTTCCAAAGCCAGTCTGCGCGCCCTTTCCAGCGCCTTAGCTGCCGCCACGTAATTTTCTTTTGCTGCTGCATCTTCCCCTGTCTGATAGCTCTTCTCGGCTTCCCGGAATGACCGGAGTGCCGGATCAGAGCTGCATTCGACCACACTGACCCGCACACTCTCTACAAGTTCGCCGACTCTCTCGAGCTGACGGTAGACATTCTCTGCTTGCCGTTGGTTGCGGTTGGCGGCCTGCCATATTTTCCGAAGGGCACGCTCTACCTGGTTGGCCAGCTTGAGAGCCGGGCGATACTGCCCGCTGCGATAGAATTCCCAGGCTTTGTCGAGGTTATTGCGAGCCGCATCATAAACCCCCTGGAAATTGCGATCGGAGTCTTCCTGAAGGGATTCCTTGAGGCGATCGACCATATCATCAACCTTTTCCAGCCGGCGCAAAACCAAGTCGGTGTTTTGCTCGGTCACTCGGCCATAGGACATGGCGTTCTGGGCCTGTTCCCGGGCCTGCCGGGTCAACAGCAAGGCCGCCTTGTAGCCCTCCGTTGTGCCCGTTCTAAAGTTTTCCCAGGCCAAATTTTGAAGCTGCAGGGCTTTCTCAAGGGAGATTCTGGCGACCGGCGACTGGGAAACCCTGACCGCTTCCCGAGCGCGCTCGATAATCTGGTCGGTGCGCTCGAGTTCCATCCGCAGCTTGCTGATCTGCGAACCCATCTGCCCGGTCTGGGCCGGAACACTTGTCCCCACAAGGGTCAGTAGGCAAACAAAAAGCAAATATGTCAGTATCGTTTTTTTCATAACACAACTCCTTGGTTTCGTCCGCAGGAGATTAAAACAAACCCCGTGCCAGCGCTTCGATTACTCCCTAAGGCTTTGTCAAACAATTCATTAAGTAACAAATACCGATCTATCGGCACTACCGGTATGTACCCGCCGGTACATCCTTGTGAACCTTTTGGCTCGTTACGGCTTTATGCCATGTACTTTCATTCTGCTGTACAGGCGGCGCCGCGATATTTTGAGCAACCCGGCCGCCTCCGTTTTATTGCCTCCCGTCTTTTCCAAGGCTTCGAGAATCATCGTTCTTTCGGTCGCTTCCAGACCGCGGTCCGGTGCCTCATCCGAGGGCTGCCGCGCCAGTAGAGGAGCGTCGTCTACCTCAAGGGAGAAATCCTCGAGCGTGAGCGGCTCGCCATGGGCCAGAATAACCGCCCTCTCCAGCACGTTCTTAAGCTCCCGGATATTCCCCGGCCAGTCATAGGCCAGCAACAGGCTGGAGACTTCCGGCGAAAGGTTCGGGTGTGGGCAGCCTTTCAGAAAATGCGCCGCGATTTCCAAAAGGTCTTCTTTACGTTCGGCCAGTGTGGGCATTTCGATGGGAAAGACGCTGATTCTGAAGTAAAGGTCCTCCCTGAAAGTCCCGGCCGCGACCTCCTCTTTGAGGTTGCGATTGGTGGCCGCCACGACTCTGACATCAACATCTATCAGATCGACTCCCCCAACCCGGACCAGTTTATGCTCCTCGATGACTCTGAGAAGCTTCGACTGCATCGACGCCGACATTTCACCAATCTCATCCAGAAAAAGTGTTCCCTTGTCGGCCAGTTCGAACCGTCCCCGCTTTCGGGATACGGCTCCCGTGAAAGCACCTTTCTCATGCCCAAACAGCTCGGATTCCAGGAGGGTCTCGGTCAGGGCGGCGCAATTGATGGCGATAAACGGATGATCCCGCCGGGGTGACAACTCGTGAATCATTCTAGCCGCGATTTCCTTGCCCGTCCCCGATCGGCCGGAAATCAGTACCGTCGAATCAGTCACAGCCACTCTGGCAATCATCTCCTGCACCATTCTGAACGCTGGCGCGGAGCCGATGAAGTCGTCCCTGGCCGCGGCTGCGGCTGTCTGTCGGTAGAAACCCGACAGGGATTTCAATCTCTGATTGGAAATCAGCTTGGAGACCGTCAGTTCCATCTCTTCCAGCGCGAACGGCTTGACCAGGTAGTCCGCGGCCCCTTTCTTCATGGCCGCCACCGCCGTCTCGACGGTACCGTAGGCGGTCATCATTATGACCTCTGTTCCCTCCTTTTCCAGCGCTTTGTCCAGAACGGCCATCCCTGAAATCTCGGGCATGGACAGATCGGTGATAACGATGTCGAACGAGTGCCTGTCGATAAGTCTGAGAGCCTCAGCCGGGCTGGTAGTCGTGGTCACCTGATGCCCGCTGTCTTCGAGATGCCCGCACAAAAGCGAGGTCATCCTAGGTTCGTCATCCACTACAAGTATATTGGCCATACTTAATTGCTCGGCGATCCTGGCAAATTAATGATTATTTCCGTTTTTTCATCCCGGGTCGAGTTGATGGAAATCTGGCCACCCATCTCGGCGACGATTTTCCTGCTCAGGTACAAGCCCAGCCCGGAGCCGGCTTTCTTACTGGTGTAGAAGGGGTCAAAGACCCTCTTGAGTTCTTTTTTGGACAGACCCGGCCCGTAGTCAACGACTTTGATGGCGACCCCGGAACCCCGCCTGTCGATAGCATTCAACCCCAGTCTAACCGGTTTGCCTGCGTCACGACAGGCCTCGGCACCGTTGATCAGCAGGTTTAAAAGCACCTGCCTTAAGGGACGCGGATACGACGTCACCACTGTCTCCGGTGCGGTTTGCGCCTGGTCCCATTCCAGCTCGGCGTTTGCATATTTATCCGCGAAGTGTTTCCTGACGTTGTTCAGAAAATCCGCCAGCCTTATTGATTCGGGGCTCTCGGAGCCTATCAGGGTCGTCCGCGGGGCGGCAAAATTAAGGTAGCCCGTGACGAGCTGGTTGAGTCGGTCGACTTCATCCACGATGAAGCCGCTCTCTTCGCTTTTCTCTCTTTTTGCCAGTCGTTCCGCCGATGCCCGAATTATCTGAAGCGGGTTCTTAACTTCATGGGAGACGACAGCGACCATGCGTCCCAGGTAGGCATGGGTCTGACTGAGAAACAGTTTCTGCTCGGCCCGGTTTATCCGCCGCTGGGCCCAAAGCAGAAGCAGGGTCACAATAACTCCGACGGCCAGCGAAAGCCCGGTGGAATAGTACAGATTCCGTCTCAGATCGGCCAGGGCGTCGAAGTAGTCGACATTGGCTTCAACGCCGAGAACGGCCTGGGGGTAGCCGGTGCTGTCGAGCAGCGGCACAAAGGCCGATTTCAGGTAGATATCGCCGGTCCGGTATGAAGGCGTGGCGACTGGCTCGTCGCGCAACCCGAGGAAGGCGGAATCGATATATGGGGCATTGAGTGCGGCCAGGAAATAGACACTATCGGGTTCGAGCGACGTGGTGGCCAGGTAGTGATAATCCCCATCGACTATGAATACTTCGGAGAGTGAATCTGAAAGACGAATATCCTCCAGAATGCCGATGATGCCTGAGTACGCCTCGATATCGCCCTCACTTAGCAACGTTACCTGTTCGGCCTGTAAGGATACAGCCCCGGTGGCGGCGATCGCCGCCAGGCGCCGGCTCAACTGCTGGTCAAGCAGTCGTTCAGTGCGGTCATAGAACAGCCACCACGCCAGATTGACCAGTATGATCAGACCGACTGTAAGTAACAACAGCACCGTTGTGCGATGGCGGGCGAACATGGACATATTATCGACGAGGCGCTGCCTGTAGTCAACCAGAACAAATCAACGTCGAGCCGGGCCGCTTCCCGGTTCGGAGCGAACGCGCCGGCCGGACCCCGTTTTTCGGCAGCGGCTTTGTTCCGGGGAACCCGGGGCGATATCAATTGTTCCTTGACAGGGTGGCCAAATGGAGTATACTACCTGCCTGTTTGCGAAAACTGACCCCATCGTCTAGTGGCCCAGGACGACGCCCTTTCACGGCGTAAACACGGGTTCGACTCCCGTTGGGGTCATTTTTTTAGGCCTGCCTTCACATTTTCGGCATTTCCCCCGGCTCCCGTCACGGCGCCAAAAATCTTGATAAACCGACGCGGATGGCTTATCCATACTCTCATGAGTCCACTCGCGAGGCTAATGCAAACCAAACTCTTCTCGGAACTCGATCGTGAGGAGGCGGCGGCCCTGGATGCCATCGCCGCCCTGAAGCGAATCCCCAAAGGGGCAGTCCTTTTTCTCGAAGGCGACGCGGCCGTCGGTTTTTACGTGCTGCTGTCCGGCTCAGTGCGCATTTACAAATCCACCCCGGATGGTAAGGAGTACACCATGCATCGGATTCGGCCGGGTCATATGTTCGCCGAGGCCGCCATCTTTCGCGGCAGCGGCTACCCGGCAAGCTGTATGGCGCTGGAGGATTCCGAGGCGGCTTTCATGCCCAAAAACGAGTTCCTGGCCCTGCTGAGAAAATATCCTCAGATCGCCCTGAAAATGATCGGCGGCCTGGCGACCTGGCTGAGGGAATTCACAGTCAAGGTCGAGGAACTGTCACTCAAAGAGGTTCCGGCCAGGCTGGCCGGTTACCTGCTGGGCCGGCTGGAGGAAAGCGGAGCGAACAGCTTCGTTCTCGACAGCAGCAAAACGGAACTGGCCTCACGCCTAGGCACCGTCCTGGAAACCCTTTCCCGCAGCCTGGGAAAACTGAAATCGGCGGGCATCATCGAGGTGGAAGGCAGACGAGTCAAAGTCCTAGACACGAATCGCCTCAAAGCCCTGTCCAAAGGGAAAAAAATCTGAGATTCTTGACCTAAGTCAAGGATATTATGGACCGATTGTCGATACCTTCTCGAAACGTGAACAACGCCGTTTCGAGAGAAGGAGAAGACAATGCCGGTTCGCAATATAATCCATATCGACGAAGAGAGGTGTGACGGCTGCGGGGACTGCATAACGGCCTGCGCCGAAGGGGCCCTCCGCCTGGTCAACGGCAAGGCTAAGCTCGTCAGCGACACCTACTGTGACGGACTGGGTGCCTGTATTGGCAACTGCCCCCAGGGGGCTATTACTATCGAACAGCGTGAGGCGCCCGCCTACGACGAGATTGCCGTCGAGAAACACCTGGCGGCTCAGCGAAAGTCGCCTGCGGCTCCGGCCACTATTCACCACGCCTGCCCGGGCTCGGCGGCGCGTAGTTTCACTCGTCCTGACCGTGCTCACAGGATGACTGCGGGACCAGCCGCCCAGTCACAGCTTGGGCAGTGGCCGGTCCAGTTAATGCTGGTGCCGCCTCACGCACCATATTTGCAGGGCGCCGATCTGCTGGTTTGTGCCGACTGCGTCCCCTTCGCCGTGCCGGATTTCCATGATCGTTACCTGGCCGGTCGGGCGGTCTTGGTCGGCTGCCCCAAACTGGACGACCTGAATTTCTACTATCAGAAACTGCTGCAAATCTTCGCCCAAGCCCGGCCATCGCGGATTACGGTCCTGAAGATGGAGGTTCCCTGTTGTGGCGGCCTGGCCCAGGCAGCCATTTCCGCCAGAGATGAAACGGCTCCCGACATCCCCCTGGAAATCCACACCATAGGCATCCGGACCGGCATCTCCATCCAGACGGTACCGGCCGCAATGACGGAGGTCAGACGCGAGGCCGACCCACGGAGAGCCTCAAATGCCGACTGAGGGGACTGCCGTCAGGAAACCCCAAACCATTTCTGCCAACAGGCGCACCGTGCCTAACACCGAGAAGCCCGTGCAGAAAACACGGCTTGCCGTGCAGATTGCCTTCGCCGCGCTGTGTATCTGGATAGGCGTGGAGTTTCACTTCTTTGTTCAGTATCTCGAGTCGGCCGGGCAGGTGGCGGCGGTGACACGGCCGCCGGGCGTCGAAGGATTCCTGCCTATCAGTTCCCTGATGAGCCTTTACTATTTCATCCTGACCGGTTCAGTCCACGCCTACCACCCGGCTGGTCTGTTTATCCTGTTCGCAGTCATTCTTATATCGCTGGTGTTCGGCAAAGCATTCTGCTCGTGGCTGTGCCCGGTTGGCTTGCTCTCCGAAATGCTGGGGGATATAGGCGAAAAACTGTTTGGTCGCCGGCTGCGCCTGCCCCGCTGGCTTGATTATACCCTGCGCAGCTTGAAGTACCTTCTTTTGGCCTTTTTTGTCTATTCCATCTTCTTTCTAATGAATGAAGTCGCTCTCAGGGCCTTTCTGGACAGCCCGTACAATCTGGTTTCAGATGTGAAGATGTATTACTTCTTCGCTGACATTTCGCGGCTGGCCCTGATAATCATCGGCGTCCTTTTTTTGCTGTCGATATTCATTCGCAATTTCTGGTGCCGGTTTTTATGCCCCTACGGTGCGCTTCTGGGACTCTGCTCCCTGCTCAGCCCCCAGAAGATAAAGCGCAACCCTATTAGCTGTATAGACTGCGGCAAGTGCGCGCTGGCCTGTCCCTCGAGCATTAAAGTCGACAAGGTCAGAACGGTTTACTCCGATGAGTGCACCACCTGTCTTAACTGTGTTGATGTCTGCCCGGTGGCGACCACGCTCGAATTGCGCTCGTCGTTCTCAAAACAGCGTATCAACAAGCGCTGGGTCGCCATCGGTGTGGTAAGCTTGTTTCTGGCTGTAACCGGCTTTGGCATGTTCACCGGCGACTGGCAGAATAACGTGCCGGCTGAGGTATACGTACGCCATCAGGACGCCCTGCACACGTATGGCCACCCTACCAGCACAAAGGAAATCTCGGCCCTGAAGGCACCGGCCGAAAAGCAAGAGGCTCCGCCGGAAGGCCACAAGAGCGGTTCACCCGAGAACCGGACCGCCCGATGATATCGGTCTTGAAGAGACGAGACTTTAAAACCATCCGTGACGACGACCCGACAGTTGACGTCGTCAAACAAACAGGCTAGGCGGTGGCCGGATATCCAAGGATCCGTCGCAATCCACTTGCCCCGCTTCGCCTTTCTAATTATCATGGTCATCTGAATACATGTCAGGGTCAATACCTGGCAAAAAAGAAAAAAATGAATTGAATATGACGGCACCACGTGCCGTGCTTTCCGGAGGAATACACGATGTCTCTTTTCAAAGTCCCGATACCGAAAAACGAGCCAATCAAAAGCTATGTGCCCGGCTCCGACGACCACAAGGCGCTGGTGAAGGCATTGGCCGAACTGAAATCGCAGAAAGTCGCGATTCCGCTGGTGATAAACGGTGAGGACATCGCCACCGGCACCAAAATCGACGTTGCTTCTCCCCACAACCACAAGCAGGTCCTGGGTTTTTACTATCAGGGCGGTGAGGCCGAAGTCAAAAAAGCCGTGGAAGCAGCAGTCGAGACGCAGAAAACATGGGAAGTTATGCCCTGGGAACATCGGGCGGCCATCTTCCTGAAGGCGGCCGACCTGCTCGCCGGCCCATACCGCCATGTCATGAACGCCGCCACCATGCTGGCCCATTCGAAAAATATCTTCCAGGCCGAGATTGACGCTGTTTGCGAATTGGTCGATTTCTTCCGTTTCAACGCCTGGTACATGCAACAGATTTATGAAATCCAGCCGGGTAACGGCCCGATGATGTGGGACCGTCTCGACCACCGGCCGCTGGAAGGATTCGTCTTCGCCGTCACGCCGTTCAATTTCGTGTCGATCAACGGCAACCTGCCGACGGCTCCCGCCATGATGGGCAACGTCGTCGTTTGGAAGCCGGCTTCAACGGCCGTGTATACATCGCACTTCCTGATGAAAATATTCCGCGAGGCCGGTCTGCCGGGCGGAGTCATCAACATGATTTTCGCTCGGGGCGCCGCCATTGGTGATACGGTTCTCAAGAACAGGCACCTGGCCGGAATTCACTTCACCGGTTCCACCGCCGTTTTCCAGAACATGTGGAAGACGGTCGGCACCAATATCGCCAACTATCGCGCCTACCCGCGCATTGTCGGTGAAACCGGCGGCAAGGATTTCATCATAGCCCACCCCTCGGCCGATGTCGACGAACTGGTCACGGCCGCCATACGCGGCGCCTATGAATTCCAGGGTCAGAAGTGCTCGGCCGCCAGCCGCTGCTACATTCCCGAGTCGCTCTGGCCGGCAGCCAAAGAAAAACTGGTCAGCCGGATCCGCGAACTGAAGATGGGCGACCCCGAAGACCACAGGAATTTCGTCAACGCCATCATCGATGAGGCCGCTTTCGACACCATCGCCGGATACATTGATTTCGCCAAAAACGCCGGTGACGCCGAGATCATCGTGGGCGGCAAGTGCGACAAATCGAAGGGCTATTTTATCGAGCCGACCGTTATCGTCGCCTCCGATCCGCACTTCAAAACCATGGAGGAGGAGATCTTCGGCCCGGTGTTGACTGTCTTCGTTTACAAGGACGGCGAGTACGCGCAGGCACTGCATTTGGTCGACACCACCTCGCCCTATTCGCTGACCGGGGCCGTCTTTGCCCGTGACCGCAAGGCCATCGAACTGGCCGAGCGCAAACTGCGCCACGCGGCCGGCAATTTCTACATCAATGACAAACCTACCGGCGCCGTGGTCGGGCAGCAGCCGTTCGGCGGCGGCCGGGCCTCCGGCACCAACGACAAGGCCGGCGGTATCCAGAACATGCTGCGCTGGACCTCGCCGCGATCCATCAAAGAGAACTTTGTCCCGCCCAAGGACTACCACTATCCGTTCATGGGTTAGGCATAGTTCAAAGACCGAACCGGAATTGTACAGGCTGCCGAGCCAATGTTCGGCAGCCTTTCTTTCTGAACTAAGAACCGTTCCCCGGTCGGCATAAAAGGGGGAAGTTCCTGGCACAAAAACATTTGCCTATACGTATATTCTTATATATTGATATGTGGCCGGAGCGGGCCGCATTGAACTGTGAGAAGGAGTATGGACGAAAAAGGATACAGCAAGTACTTTAAAGCTTTTGGGGATCCCTCAAGGTTACGGATTCTGGGGCTGTTGGCAGCTAAGGAAATGACCGTCAATGAGATAGTGCAAAAGATGGAACTGTCTCAACCGACCATCAGCCGCCACCTGGCCGTGCTGCGGGAGGCCGGAATCGTGGTCGACCGCCGCGAAGGCCAGCAGGTCTTCTACAGCCTCAACAAGGTAACGGTGGAAAACTGCTGCGACGGCTTCTGCTGCAGTCTTCGAATCCGGGTGCCGACCGGACCGGCCAAGAAAAAAAGCAAAAAGTAATATTTTTTTTGAAACATATATAGATATATCTGCATATATAGATATGTATATTGACACTAACCAAAGGAGGCCGAGCTGTGGAGAAGGAAATCGGGCAGATCAAAGTGACGGAAACCGACGACGGGTTCCGCGTCGATATCATCGGGAAAAGCCTGAAGGAGGCGCTTCCCCGGTGTTGCGTGGTGATGTGCGGAGAAGGCAAGGCCGTTCAGATGGCCTGCTGTCCGCCGTGCGGGGACGAAAAGAAGGAAAAATAGCCCGGCGAAGTGCCCACGACCTATGGCCGCGGGCCGGAGCCGAATTCAAAGAAAGGAGATACCCATGTCACGTTTCATAGTTCCGAGAGTGGCCCATTGCAGCAGCGGCTGTACAGGCCGGTCCCGGGCATGACCTTAAACTGCCCGAACGGTCTATCTCATAGTACCTTCACAAACCGCTTGTAGAATCCCGGGGCATGTGCCCCGGGATTTTTTGAATTCGTCCGGTCCATCCGAATGCAGCGGGCAACAAATTCACCCGCCCGGCCGCCCCCTTAATCTGTCTTTACAGATTCGATAAATGGCTTATATTGCATGGAGAAGCCGTTACATTTTCTGCAACGTGGTGGTGTCCTGCCCATGAAGTATCTGCCAATCGTGATCTTCTGCCTTGCCGCCCTTGGCGCCGGTGCCATTGCCGGTGACCTCTATCAGGTCAGCATGACCAGCCGGGCCGAAGCCGAATTTCTCAACGATATCGAGGTCATGCCGGTACTTCGGATATCCGGCGGCTACCTGATCCTCGCCAATCGCGAGGCCGCGCGGGCCATTGAGGCCACGGATATTGCATTTCAAATGCTGGCAACCGACGTTAGGCTTTCGGAACTGGCTGTCGACCAGCGTCTTGATCGCAAGAACAGGGATTCGTATCCGGTCGTCTACGAGGCAGGCAGTTTCCGCTTGGTCCGCACGGATCCGGCACAGACTGCTGAAGAGATAAAACGAGCCGATTTGCTCCCGTTGGACAGCCGGTATGTCGGAATTGAATACCGCGATCCTCTCCAGTTGAACCCGACGGCTATGGCTGACCCGGCCGACCTGGGGCCGCTGGTGGATATGATGAGCCAGGACAGCGTTGAGGCGATCATGCACCGGCTGGAGGCATTCAACGGCCGCTCAACCGGCACCGATTCCTGTAACGCCGCCGAGGATTGGATCAAAGGCAAGTTCGAAGCCTATGGCTACGATTCGGTTTATTTTGACAGCTTCCCCTGTGAGTTGTTTCCGCCTATCGAGGGCTTCTATGG
>JAOUEU010000344.1 GCA_029858555.1 Candidatus Zixiibacteriota bacterium | reverse complement strand
CTTCCCGCCGAGAAGGCCGGCACTATCGGCCCGCCGCAGGGTCAGATCGCCTTTCTGCGCGATTTCAATGTCTGGGTGATGGATGCCGACGGCTCCGACCAGTTCATGGTCAGTGAGGTTGGCAATGCCGACGGACGTCTGAGTTGGGCGCCGGACGGCAAGCGCATCGCCTACACCCGCTCCGGTCTCGTCAATCTTCAGGGACCGGATATGCTCGGCGGAAAACACAAAGTTTATGATATTTTCGTTGCTTATCTGGACTCCGCCTATGCCAATAACAAGCTTTGGTGGTATCGACTCACCGACGACCTCGGTAACCGTGACCCCGAGTGGAGCGCCGACGGCAGCACCATCGCTTTCTGGAAGGACATGAACGCCAATATCGTAAACGCCTCCATACCCAATTATCAGCTCTGTCTGATGGATTCCGAGGGCGGCAATGTCGAGGTGCTGCGCAAAGACTGGCAGAACATGAAAGACATCTTTCTGGTCAAACCTTCGATGAACCAATACGGCTATATCGCCTTCATGGCCTTTTATGAGAACCGGCCGCAGGCATTGGTGGTGCTTCACCGGGACAGCCTCATGATTTCGGGAGATTCCGTCAAGGCCCTCGCCGGCAGGAACGCCAACATGGTTTCCCCGGCCTGGTCGCCGGACGGCAAGTGGCTGGCATACATATACAGCTCCATGGACGAGTCCGGGCTGTACATCGCCACGCCGGATTTGAAAGAAAATTACCTCGTCTTTGCCCCCCCGGTGAGCACCTACATTACGACTTTTACGCCATCCTTCTCTCCCGATTCCAAGTGGTTGACTGTCTCGACCACCGATGGTTCGGTTTGGATTGTCGACATAACCGGCAACGGCGCTCGTCGCCTGACCGGCCCCGGCATCGACAAGACACCGGCATGGTCCAAGACCACGGCTATGACGAATTAGTCTTCGGGCAGTTGCCGCTCTGTCTGTTTTCCGAATAAAAAAAGCCGCCGTGACTCGGCGGCTTTTCTAATGCTTTCCCATTCACATTTTCTTCCAGCTGGACAGGACCTCGGTCAATAACCTGACCCCGATGCCCGTCGGGCCTTTGGGAATATACGGACGTCCCTTGGGCTCGAAGTCCACGTAGGCAATATCGATATGCGCCCACGGCCAGCCACCTACGAAATTCTCCAGGAATGCCGATGCGGCAATCGTCCCGGCCGGGCGTCCGCCGGAATTCACCAGGTCGGCCACCCCGGATTTCATTTGTTCGCGGTGATCGTCCCAGATAGGCAGCGGCCAGGTTTTCTCGCCGGTGCTTTCGGAAGCCTTCTTTATCCTTTCCAGCAGGGCCGGATTGTTTCCCAGGACGGGCGCTCCCGAATAGCCGAGAATATAGAGGGAGGCTCCGGTAAGCGTCGCGATATCGATTACGACCTGGGGCTTGAAACGGTCAGCATAATCCAGCGCGTCGGCCAGAATCAGCCGGCCTTCGGCATCGGTATTGATAATCTCGATAGTCAGGCCTTTGCGTGAGGTGACGATATCGCCGGGCCGGGTGGCTGTTCCGGACGGCAGGTTTTCGCAGGCCGGCAGCAACGACACCAGGTTCAACGGCAGTCTCAAACGAGCGGCGGTTACAATGACCGTCAGGACCACGGCGGCCCCGGTCATGTCTCCTTTCATCTCGTGCATGTTGAGCCCGGGTTTGAGAGATATGCCGCCCGAGTCAAAGGTAATGCCTTTGCCGACCAGCACCACCGGCTTTTCCCCCCGGCGGCCGCCGTTATATTCGAGGACAACGAACCGCGGCGGCTCGGCGGAACCTTTTGCCACCGCCAGCAGCGCCCCCATCCTCTCCCGTTCAATGGCTTTTTCGTCCAGCACGTGACATTTTAATTTATGCTGCCGCGCGAGTTTCTGGGCTGTCTGGGCGAGCACCGACGGCGTCAGGTAGTTGCCCGGCGTCGCAGCCAGCGTCCGCACACTCATCTGCCCCTCGGCGATTATCACGCCTCTGTTGACCGCCTTCTCGACTTTGCCGAGCACTCGTTTGTCATCCGTCGCGAACGTTATGCGGGTTAGCTTGTTCTTGTCTATCTTGTCATCCCCGGTTTTGAATTCCAGCAACTTATACGAACCCAGCAGGTAGCCTTCAATGACGGCCTGGTAAAAACCCTCACCGGCATTCTTCGGCAGATGGAAAATGGCCGATTCGGATAGGGTCAGGCCCCTGCAGCGCGAGGCGGCCCCCGCGGCTCTGCGGTAAGTGTCGCTGTCCACCTGCTTTTTGGTTCCCAGTCCCACCAGGATCACCCGGTCGACATTATAGCCGGACGGATGCATGACGGACGCGATTTCCTCGCGTTTGCCGCAGAACTCACCGGCCTCCAAAAGCGTGCCGACAGTCCCGCCGGTCGCTTCGTTGAGGCTTTTCAGCAACCCGTCAGTCAGCTTTTCATACTCTGGGACAAAAACCACCAGGCTATCGGCGGCACATTCGATTACAGGCTTTGCCGTACACGATATCTGCATTGATTTCCTCCTCAAATCAGGCTGAAGAATCTCCACTGACGTGATACTAGATAAGAAACGCCGCTCGCGCAACCATTATTTGCGCCGCCATCAGCGACCTATTCACTCTATGTGCCCGGGCTGAGACGTTTTGTCAGGCATCGGCTCCCGCGACGGTCACCTTGCGCCGCCAGAGCGGCAGGACCGCCTGGCCTTTCTTGAGCGCCTTGACGACCAGGAATACTCCCAGCGATAAACAGAGCAGCACCGTGATTGGTGATGCCTCGGGTCCAAAGTTGCCGCCCGTTATCCATTCCGGTCCCTCAATCACGGGTACTATCAGTCCGTCACCCGCCTTCCCGGAAGTAGCCAGACCAAAGATGGTCGACTGAAAATAGTTCCAGGC
>JAOUEU010000343.1 GCA_029858555.1 Candidatus Zixiibacteriota bacterium | reverse complement strand
TGCTTGAGCCGCTGGTTCTCGAGTGATGAGCGTCCCGGCCGCTGTGCGGGGCGGCCCAGGTCTCTGCCGGAACACGCCTCGACCGCGACCGGCCACTGCAACGCCTCGAAGATGTCCAGGGCAAAGCGGTACCACGATGTCTCCCCTTCCGCCGTTGCGTGATACAAACCAGTCAGCCCTTTCTCGATAACGACTCGTGTCTGGGCCGCGACGTCGACTGTCCAGGTCGGATTACCCACCTGGTCATCGACCACCCGCAGCGGCGAGACACTGCCGCCGCCGGATTTCCGGCGCATCTGGTCCTTGCCGAGCCCTATCATGGTCTTGACGAAGTTTTTGCCCGTGCGGCCATAAAGCCAGCCGATGCGCATTATCGCGAAATCATCCAGCAGATGCCCGATTTTCTTTTCGCCCTCCAGCTTGGACGTCCCGTAGACATTCAGTGGATACGGCTCGTCGGACTCCACGTAGGCTGTTTCCTTGAGGCCGTCGAACACATAATCGGTGGAATAGTAGATCACCCTGGCACCGGCCTTGCGGGCGGCAAGGGCGATGTTCTCCGTCCCGGTGACATTCACGCTTTCGGCCTCCTGCCGATGGGATTCGGAGCCGTCGACATCGGTGTACGCTGCGGCATGGAGTATCACATCCGGGCGAATATCCTCTACACAGGCCGCCACTGCTTCGGCGTTCCTGATATCGAAATTGTCCAGATCGACGCCCGTCACATCAAAATCCTTCTTCAGTAGACCGTGCAGATCACGACCCAGCTGCCCGCGGCAGCCCGTTATCAAAAATCTAGGAACCGCCATCGACCTCTCTGACTACCTCCTTCAGGTAGCTGCTGTAAGCATTGTCACCCATACTGCCGAGAATTGCCTGCATCCGCCGACGGTCGATGTAACCCGCGCGGTAGGCAATTTCCTCGATGCAGGCGATTTTCTGTCCCTGTCTTTTCTCGATGGTGGCTATAAAATTGCCCGCGTCCAGCATACTTTCGCAGGTGCCGGTGTCGAGCCAGGCAATCCCCCTCTCCAGCTTCACCAGGCGAAGCTCCCCTTTCTCGAGATAAGCGTTATTCACATCCGTTATTTCCAACTCGCCCCGCTTGGACGGCGTTAACGACCGTGCGATTTCAATGACTCGCGAGTCGTAGACGTACAGGCCGGTAACAGCGTAGTTGGACTTCGGTCGGGCGGGTTTTTCCTCGATTGACAGCACCCGTCCGCCATCTTCAAATGCCACCACGCCGTACCGCTGCGGGTCCTTCACGTAGTAGCCGAAAATCAAGGCTCCCTGCGTGAATTCGCCGGCTTGGCGCAGGAAATCATAGGCACCGTAGAAGATATTATCCCCGAGGATCAGCATGACGTTATCGCCATCAATAAAATCGGCGCCGATTATAAAGGCCTGGGCGATTCCCTCCGGTTTTTCCTGGGTGCGGTACGAGATGGTCAGGCCCAGCCGGGAGCCATCGCCCAGCAGAGCCTCAATCGTGGGGAGGTCGGAGGGTGTCGATATCACCAGGATATCCCTGACCCCGGCCAGCATAAGGGTTGACAGGGGATAGTATATCAGGGGTTTGTCGTAGATCGGCAGAAGCTGCTTGCAGGCCACCCGCGTGATCGGGTACAGGCGGGTGCCGCTGCCTCCGGCCAGGACGATTCCCTTGATTGTCTTTCGGGCCATATGACTTTCCCGTTAACGGTTGGAGTACATTTCCTCGTAATACTTCAAATATTTGCCGCTGATGCAGTTGTCGAGCCAGTCCTCGTTATCCAGGTACCACGCCACCGTCGCTTTCAGCCCCGCATCGAAACTGTGTTGCGGTTTCCAGCCCAACTCACGTTGGATCAGCGAAGCATCAATGGCGTAGCGGCGGTCGTGACCGGGCCGGTCTTTTACGAATTCGATCAGTTCTTCGCGCTTGCCGCCGCCCAGTCGCTCATCCATAAGCCGGCAAATTCTTCGCACCAGAACGACATTCTCGATCTCGTTGCTACCGCCGATATTGTACGTCTTACCGGCGGTGCCTTCGTGAAACACGAGGTCAAGAGCCCGGCAGTGGTCCTCGACATACAGCCAGTCGCGGATATTTTTGCCGTCGCCATAGACCGGCAGCGGCAACCCTTCGCGGGCGTTGCGTATTATCAGGGGAATGAGTTTTTCCGGAAACTGGTACGGCCCGTAATTATTGGAGCAGTTGGTGGTGACGGTGTTCAGCCCGTAGGTCTTATGATACGAACCGACGAGGTGATCGCCGGCGGCCTTGGAAGCCGAATAAGGGGAGCTGGGACGATAAGGCGTCTCTTCGGTGAAATAACCCGTTTCGCCAAGGGAGCCAAAGACCTCGTCGGTGGAGATGTGGTGAAACCTGAAGCTTGCCTTTTGCTCCATCCGGGCACGCGCCAGCTCGAGCAGGTTGAAGGTACCCATGATATTGGTGTCGATGAAGTCGGCCGGGCCGAGAATGGATCGGTCTACATGGGACTCGGCCGCCAGGTGTATGACGGCATCGACGGCGTACTTATCGAAGCACTCTTTCAGACCGGACCGATCACAGATATTAACATGCTCGAAAACGTAATTAGGGTGGTTCTCGATTGGTCTCAGGTTAGACAGGTTGGCGGCATAGGTCAGGCAGTCGACATTCACCAGCAGATAGTCCGGGTACTTCGGCACCAGGAGCAAAAGGAGGTTACTGCCGATAAAACCGGCTCCACCCGTGACGATAATCCGCCTCTCAAACTGTTCCAAATCTTTGTTCATTCCCAACTTAATTTTATAAGTAGCATCGGCTTGCAGAACAACAAAAACTTTGACGACGGCAGTTTTGAATCTCTGCTTCCGGTTATGAGCCAGCCGCCGTAATCAGCGCCTCAGAAAAACGTTTTACTTGCCCGGA
>JAOUEU010000087.1 GCA_029858555.1 Candidatus Zixiibacteriota bacterium | reverse complement strand
TCCCGGGCGGTGCCTACAAGGATGAGGATGCCGATTGTGCCATTTCGTTTGTGATCCCCCGCGATATCGAAGGTTTGACGATTGTTGAGACGCGGCATCCCAGTGACCGTCGTGACGAAGAGGGTGGTTTTGACAATCCCGTCGCGGAGGGCGGCATCACCCAGGCGTATCTGTTGTTCGAAGATATCTTTGTGCCCAAAGAGCGGGTGTTCATGGCCGGCGAACACCAGTTCAGCCTGGCCGCCGTCAGCAATTTCATCATGCCCTATCGTTCGGCTATCGGCGGCTGTGTCGCCGGACAGGGGGATGTGAAGATCGGCGCGGCCATGCTGACGGCGCGCACCAACGGGCTTTCGACAAAGGTCTTCAAGGATAAGCTGACAGATATGGTCATCAACAATGAAACCACCTACGGCGTCGGCATCGCCGCGGCCGCCCGGGGAAAGAAACATCCCTCGGGTGCCTGGCAGTGTCATCCTCTGCTGGCCAATGTGAATAAGGTGCATGTGGCGACACTGCCGTACCAGAACTCCCGAATCGCCCAGGATATCGCCGGCGGCATAGCCGAAACCGGTTGCCTGCCTTCGTATCAGGACTTTACTTCCGGCAAATACGGAAAACTTATTCAGAAATATGTCAAGGCAAAATACTCGGCCGAGGCGCGCGCCCGGGCGGCGCGCCTGGTCGAGTGGAGCACCATCGGCGGCGGTGTCCCCGGCTGTATGCACGGTGGCGGCTCGCCCGACGGCGCCAGGCTGGTCATTCGGGCGGCAGCCAAGCTGGAAGAAAAGGTGGAGATCGCCCGCCGCCTGGCCGGGATTACCGAGGAGATTCCTGATCCCAAGTAGGTGCCGGTGGTCATCGGGGAAAAAGCGGGGCGGTAGAATATTGGGCCGGGCGGTAACCTCATCGGGGGCGGCGCGGCCGCATATTTTTTTTCAGAATGGAAAAGTAATCGTCGAAAAAGCGCAGGAGTTCCTCGTCACTTCTCAGCGCGCATTCCTTCTCATGACGACGCCTTGTGGCCACGGCTCTCATCCGCCTCAAGGCCCCTGCCAGCCCGACCCATTCGGCGGCATTGAGACTCGCCAACCGTAAGGCGAGAAAGAAAAAATGCGCCCATAACAGCCTTCGCGAATGAATGTTCTTCCAGGTGAAAAGCAGGCGATGACGGCAGGAGACACGCTTTATCCGAAATCGTCCGGCCACCGAGCTCAGCGATGAGCTGACCTGATGGTAAGCACGGCATCGGGGTTCATAGACGATTTTCCAGCCCCTTTTCAAGGCACGATAGGCAAGGTCTGTCTCCTCGTAAATGTATGGGGAATACAGTTCGTCGAATCCGCCCAGTTGATGTATCTTGGCGGCATCGGCGAAGAAGTATGCCCCCTGGATATTGAATGACAGATATGGTGGCGTCAGACCCGCTGACTGGATCGTCTCGTCGAAATAATTCTCGGAAAACCTTAGAAATCCCCTGCGCCAGTAGCCGTTCTTGATGCCGTCGATCGGCTGTTGGCTGCCATAGGCAAAACCGCAGGTGGTCACGGCAAACAGGTCTGGGTCATCGAAATGCCGTGAAAAGTAACTGAAGTACCCCGCTTCGAGAGCCACGTCAGAATTGAGAAAAAACAGTATCTCGTTGCGAGCCCTGCTGATACCGAGGTTGCAGGATTTGGAAAAGCCGCCGTTGATATCGGATTTAACTACTGTCAGGCCGGAGAAGCTGCTTCGATATACCTCGATGACTTTCAGGCTGTTGTCAGTCGAGCAGTCATCGACAAAAATAATCTCGCATTGTCCGGCGTATTCGCGGGCTGCCTTGATAACTGTTGGCAGAAAAACCGGGATGAGTTTTTCACCGTTGTAATTGGGGATGATGATGCTCAGCGATTTGAATTCTGAATGGTCCAAGACTAAACGCACTCACCAGCTATAGTTCATTCAAGTGTTCGGGGAACGCGGGTTCCAGGGCTGGCCGTCTGGAATTGCGTCAAAAGATACTTGCTTTTGCCAGCGCTCTGGCAAACTTGCTTTCGGACTGTGGCTCATACGGGATGTTCAAGGAAGTAAACACCTTTCTGAGCTTGTCTTCGACCACATCGATCCGGGAGGCATCGGACAACTCCAGCTCCAGTTCGTAATCAACCGATCCGTCGTTGAATTCCGTCTTGTCAATCTCGAGGATGTAGTTATAGTCGCCGATTTTGAACAACTTTTTCTGACGGGTGTTCTCAAACTGAACCAGCTTGGATACGGCAATTTTCCCGACCTGGCTGACAATATGTTCAATCGGAAGGATCGCCAGGGACATGACGTCGGCCCGGAGGTTGAGTATTTCCAGAGCTTCGGCTCTTGAAATCTGTGACTCCACCTCCTGTCTGATAAACGCCGCGCCCTTTTCTGATGAGATGCTCTTGATGGTTACCAGCCCGCGAGAGTTTTCCACGCGAACGCGCAGGGCCCAGCCCGCCTTGGCCAGGTGGCGTTCTTCGGTGTCGAAAAAGGCATTCAACTGGGATTCTTCGTGCTCTATCCTGCCTAAAAACCCAATCAGTTTCAGGTAGTTGGTAAATGATCCCAGATTGAGCTTTATCTCGATTTCGCGGCCTGGGAAATGCGCTGGATCCATACTGGATATATATAAATATATCTACGGCTAGTCTAATACTTTTTTCAATCGGCCACCTGGCAGCTCGTAATAATTCGGTCGGCCGGGAATATCGCCCGGCAAGATCAGGCCTTGTACTTGTCCGATATCTCCTCGGTTGTCTCCGAGTCATAGACTTTGTATTCGTTGACCTGCAGGGTCGTGTCGCGGACGAGGTTGATTCGGAATTTGTGCATTTTCATGATGCGGTCGACGCGGTTGGCGCCGTTGTCCGACATAGCCTCCGCCAGCATCGGGTTTACGACCAGGTGGAAGGTGGAATATTTTTTATCGGCCCTGGCTCGGGCAAACCACCTCTCCACCTTGGTGGCCATAGTCTCTTTGGACAGGACACGGCCGGCACCGGCGCAGTACGGGCAGGGTTCGGACAACGTATGCATGTGCGACGGCCGTACTCGCTCGCGGGTCATTTCGACAATGCCGAAATCGGTGACCGGGTTGATGGCTCGCTTGGCCCGGTCATTTCGAAAGCAGTTCTTAAATTCTTCGTAGAGCCGTCGCCGGTTCTCCCGGTTGTACATGTCAATGAAATCGCAGATTATCAGGCCGCCGATATCCCGTAATCGGATCTGTCGGGCGATCTCTTTGGCCGCCTCCAGGTTGGCCATGAAGATGGTTTCTTCCTGGTTGGTGCTGCCGACAAAACGTCCGGTGTTGACATCGATCGTAACCATGGCCTCGGTCTGATCGATTATCAGGTAAGCGCCCTTCCTTATCCAGACCTTTCGTTCCAGCATCTTCTCGATTTCCGGCTCCAGCTTATGCATGTCGAAAAGCGGCAAAGCACCCCGGTAAAGTTCGATGCGGTTTCTGAGAGAGGGGGCTACCTGGCGGGCATAGCTGATGACCATCTTGTAGTCTTCCCGGGTGTCAACCACGACTTTCGCGACATCCTCGGTAAAAACATCGCGAATCATCGAAACCGTCATCTCGGCTTCCTTGTGAATGAGAGCGGGGGCCTTGAGGCTGTCGGCCTTCCGCTTGAGTTTTGACCACAGTTTCAGCAGGCGCTTGATATCGGCCCGGAAATCCCGCTCGCCTTTGCCCTCGGCCTCGGTGCGGACAATAAGTCCAAAACCCTCGGGGCGAAGTGGCGCGATCTCTTTTTTCAGCCGCCTTTTTTCATTCCAGTTGGCGATGCGCTTGGATATGCGGATGTGGTTGTCATCGGGGACCAGGACCACGAACCGCCCGGGAATGGAGATTTCGGTGGCAATCCGGGGACCCTTGGTGGAAATAGGCTCCTTGATCACCTGGACCAGAACTTCCTGGCCTTTTTTCAGCACCGTCTCAATGCCGGCACGTCGGCGTTTTCTAACGATTTCAGCGGGCGATTCCTCGTCCACATCATCAGCGTCATAGCTTGAGCTATAGACCTTGCCCACATCGGACGAGTGCAGGTAAGCAGCCTTGAGGAAACCAATATCCACGAAGGCCGCCTGCATGCCCGGCAGGACCGTGCGGATGATACCTTTGTAAATATCACCCACCATACGGTCGCTCTCTGAACGTTCCACCTGCAGTTCGACTAACCGGTCGTCCTCAAGGATAGCGACCCGCTTTTCGTAGTCAGTCGAGTTTATTAGGATTACTTTTCTCAACTTGCGTTTGCCTCTTTCGTAATTTTGCCAAAAATTTCACCCGTTTGCGGCCGAAAGCCGTTCTTGAACGAGACACCGTCCATCGGCTTTTTGCCTTCGGGAAGTATTGTCAGAACCTCGACCGCCGAGTTCGCACACTGTATCAGGAGTCTCCGGCGGTCCGCGATAACGGCTCCGGGAGCGAGAGTGTTGTCCTGTAAGTCGGATACTCGGGCGGCCAGTAATTTTGTCTTTTTCGCTCGGAAAAAAGTGTAGGCGCCGGGTCTGGTCGACAGGCCGCGCACGAAATCTTTGACCCGCTCGGCCGGAAAACCGAAATCAATCATGGCCTCGTCGCCAAGTATCTTTGGCGCCGGCGTGGCTTCGTCGTCGTTCTGGGCCACCGGCTCGACATTCCCGGATTCGATCAAGTCGAGTGATCTAAGCAGGAACGGCCCGGCCAGACTCGATAAGCGGTCGTACAGCGAATCGAAATTCTCGTCGCTGTCGATAGTGACTCTTTCCTGGGCCAGAATCTCTCCCGTGTCGACCTGCTTTTTCAAAAAGAAGCTGGACAGGCCGGTTTCTTTGTCACCGTTAATCAGGGCCCAGTTTATGGGGGCCGCGCCGCGGTATTTGGGAAGCAGGGAACCATGAATATTGATGGCGCCGTGCTTTGGAAGGGAATAAAGTTCCGGAGGGAGTATCCGAAAAGCCACCACCACGATCAGGTCGGGTTTCAGGGACCCTATGTGCTCGTGCAGGGTAGTGTCCTTTAACGAGGCCGGGGTCAGGACTGGCAGACCCTGCCGGGTGGCTTCTTGGTAAACGGCCGTCGGAGACGGATTCTTGCTTCGCCCAACGCGCTTGGCCTGCCCGGTCACTACGGCGAGCACTTCATGCTTACTTTCACAGAGCGCTGCCAGGGGGCGCCGGGCAAACTCCGGCGTGCCCATGTAGACTATCTTCATGCGCTGTTGCTGTGGTTGAGCGTTGGGAGTCCGAACGTGGAAGTTCGTGGCTACCAGTGGGACTATCCCCGACACCGGGGCCAGTCCCTATGAAGCTTTTGCCAGCCTTTTCAGGCGTCCTCTGATCAGGGTCCTTGCCATTGGAGACAAGCGTTCAATAAAGAGCTTTCCCTCCAGATGGTCGTACTCGTGCAATATGGCGCGAGCCGCCAAACCACCTATCTCCATCTCAAACTGTTTACCGTCGAGATCCGTCGCTCTGATTTTTATTTTTTCAGGACGGACAATCTTCTGATACAACCCGGGGAATGATAAGCACCCTTCCTCCATTTCCACTTGACCGCCGGTTTCAACGATCTCCGGGTTGATAAAAACTCGAAGGGATTCGGCGATATCCACCGCCGACAAATCGACGATAAAAATGCGCTTCAAAACGCCTATCTGGACTGCAGACAGGCCAAGGCCCTGAGCCTTCTTGAGGGTGTCCGCCATATCGGACACGAGACTTTTTACTTCCTGGTCGACTTCCGCGACATCCTCGGAAATCTCCCTAAGTACCGGGTTGCCGTACTTGACAATCGGACGCTCAGCCACTGGTACTCCGAATTTTACTTGTCCACCTTGGCGGCAATGGAGGACTTCAAAAACTCTAACTTAGTGTTTTCGTTGATCTTAATAATCACACGGTTTCTGTCTTCATCGATGGCGAAAATGGTACCAAACATGCCGCCGGATGTCACCACCTTGTCGCCTTTTTTCAAATCACTCAGGAGCGCTTGATGCTCCTTCTGTTTTTTTCTCTGCGGCCGGATCAAGAGCAGATACATGATAACAAATATCAGCCCAAACCAGATCAGGGTGACGGTCCCACCGCCGCCCGAGTCTCCGCCGCCAGCCATCAGAATTGGCCAGGTGTAAAACAATTTTTCTCCCTCAATGTATCGGTAATCTGTTCAACTTCTGCACAGGTCTGGCACTCTTTTTCTAAGGTCTTACGGCCGGTTCGGACAAAATGACCAGCGATTGTCGCTTAACCGTCAGCCCGCCATAACCAGATGCAAAAACGAATTGCCAATGCCACAATAAGGCTAAACCTAAAATATATACCCTAAGCAATTGGTTGGCAATCAATTATTTTCAGTATTGAAACAAGGCCGGGACCCACGTGGTTCCCGAAAGGGTGCCATCAGCACCCTCTTACAGAGCCGGTGCCCCACGCCTGATTTGCCTGATAAAGACCAGATACAAGATCAGGGCTGTTAAAAAGGCCTGGTACGGCAAAAAACTAACACAGAGAAAGAAAACTGCCAGTAACCGCGCAAGGCCGGTCCCCAGCATTCTGTAAGTCACGTGCAAACATGGAATTATGAGCAAAACGTAGGAATAGTCTTTCATCCTGGGCATTAGCAGAGCATAGAGGAAAAAGCAGAGTATTATAAAATCGGTGCGATTGTTCCTGAAATCGTATCCGCTGACAGAGCGAAACGAGAAAATCAGTAAAAACAGGACAAAAGCAATGTGGAAAGCCGAATCCAGGCGTACGAACTCGCCGCCGGTCATGTCGGAAATAAGCCTGAGCACATCCCTGATCAGGGTTAGCGAGGCCTGGTTGATGGGAATGCCTTCGCTGAGCGAGGCGACATTGGCTACGAAACCCTCGAACAAGGTCGGGTTTCCCAGGAATGATATCAGCGTCACGACCACAAAGGCAGCCCCCACAGTGACAAATGACAGCACGGCTTTTCGGTCGCGGTCGAGCAGTACCGCGAAAAGCAAAATGACAAAAGTGAACTTGAAAAGAGCGGTTATGCCGATAAGCACACAGTAGGCGAGAGACTTTTTCTCGACGAAGAAAAGCGCGGCCGCCCAGAGCATAAGCTGCTCAAACACCGAAACATTCCCCGCATACAGGTCTCTGATTATGGTCTCGCGAAAGGCAAAGGCGCACAGCAGGCACAGCACAACGGTAAAACGCTTGTCGGACAGAAAGCGAGTGTACCAGATGTAAATCAGCACCGCCAGAGCGGCCAGCTTGAGAAAGAAAAAGAGTTGGTAAGCGGTTTCGAAGCTGAACAGGAGGAACGGCCTGAAGGCATAAAGGGTGAGTGGAGGATAAACATAGGCCAGGGAGATTTCTCGGTCGGCCAGGGCCCGGAGATTCTCGGTGTCATAGGGGTCGACGCCCTGGGAATGAGCCTGGGCCGCAAAATAGTAGGTGCGGAAATCCCACTGCTTGTCCCCGGCAATCACGTTGTAAAAAACGATGACAGCGTAAACACAGACAGCCAGACAAACGGATACGGTAATCCACCGAATGGTTTTTTCGTTAAGTCGCAACATATTAATCCAGCCGCTGATAAACGCTGTATTCAACATCACGGCCGGGCCGGTTGGTGTCAATAAAAACCCGAGCGCGTGTTGCCTAAGGCTGGAGGTGCCTCCTCAGCGGGAGACTATCTATGGCCGTGCCAGCGTCACATCTCGCCGGAAAAGATTTGAGCGGATTAGTAAAGCCGGGGCCGAATCCCTACGGCCAGCGCCAGCAGCAGCACTAAACCGCTTCCCAGCAGGCAGCCGGCCATCTTACCCAAAGAAGTCGTAACCGGGTCCCGCGACTCCTCAATTCCTTTTTTCCGCAGCCATTTGGCAATGCCACCTTCGAAAAACCCGGCGATGCCGTCGGTCAGAGAATCGCCGATGACGCCTCCCGCAATAGCACCGACGACACCGAAAGCCATGCCGCCCCACAAAGCCGGTATCACCAGCAATCCGGTGTCGATAGAGCCAAAAAGAAGGTCGGGGAGGGCCGACTTCAACGACCGCCCGGCGATGAGCAGCCCGGCCAGCGGTACCAGCCCCACGCCAACTACAACGGGCCCGATGGGCAATCCCCGTCCCAGCGCCAGCACCGACACAACCGCAACAACCAGCCCGAAAAGGGCAACAAACGCCGCCTGCTTGAACATACGTGATGCCTCATTTTATGATGGTATCGGATGATATGGACTGCCCGCGCGGCCGTCAAGTTTTCCGCCGTAGCGCGATGGAAAGTCTGTTTCGGTGGTGTCGGTCGGTGCACGACAAAACGCCGCGGTGCCAGAAAGACCAGGAGAGTAAAGAAAAACCCCTGTCCCGCCACGGCAGAACAGGGGTTGGTAGTCTTTTATGATGGGGGTCAGTCGGCTTCGGGATTTTCTTTCTCTTTTTCGCCTTCCGCCCCTTTGTCTCCGTCGTCGGATTTGAATTTCTCTTTGAGTTTGGACAATTTCTTGGCCAGAACGGGTATGGACTCGATTATATTTTCCCACTTGCCCTTGGCGACCGGCAGTAATGAGACACCGGTTTCGTCCATAATGATAAACGCGACCGGCTCGATCTTGGCGCCGCCACCGCCGCCGCCGCCGAACCCGCCTCCGATCTTCTCGCTCTCGCCCTGTCCGCCGCCGGCACCAAAACCGACCGAGACCTTCACCACCGGAATTACGGTCTTTTCACCCACGGTAACCGGTTTGCCGATAACCGTTTCCGATTTGGCGATCTCCCTCAGTTCGCCGACAACCCCTTTGAGGATGTCGACCACGTTATTGGCCATCCTGGACTCCTTTCTTTTTTCCTATCGCCAGCTTTATTAGTTCTCTTAAGGGGAGTTTACACATAAGCACGAGCGTTCTCAAAGCCAACCGGTGCAACGGCAAAGCCACCGTCAGCCGCATAGAACCCGAAAGGGACGGGCCGGTCCAGTCCGGGACCCAGGCAAAGCGGCCGGCCACACCCGGCACTGCGGCCAGAGCCGCCTGGTAGTAGCCGTAGACTTGGCCGGTCAGGTCGGGGGAGTCGAATCCAGCCTCAACCCGGCCTTCGAGTTCTTCTACCACGATGCTCTTCCACAGGTCAATCAGGTAACCGACGGCGGCGCACACACAACGGGGCGCGACGGCCAGCACATCTTTCAGAGGTCTTTCCCTTTTCGGTTTTTTGACAGCCTTTTTTTCTTCGGTGGGCACCGCCGGAACAGCGGCTTTTTTCTTTGCGCGCCCCAGTTCAAAAGACTTTACTCTGACGCCGAAAAGCCTGACGGCACCTGTTCTTGTGGCGAAATCGATCTCCGGGCCGGAGCGCCCGAGTCCCAAAAAGACGAGACGGCGGTCGCGGTCGAGGTCTATCCGGATTCTCAAATTGAGAAGTAAGACCAGGGCAATACCGGCGACCAGTATTATAAGAGCGTACAGCATATATAATGTATACTATCGGCACGTGCCGGCGGTTGCCGGCGGAGCCGTCAAGATGTGATAATTACCGGCAGCACCGTTCCGGTGCCGCTACCTGCGATTAGATATCTCTGACCAGCCCCATGGTTTCCCATATCAGAATGGGGGGAATAGAGCCCTCGGCCAGCAGGGCATCATGGAACTGTCTTTCTGAAAAATCCTCACCATCGCGATCCATTGCCGCGGCCCTGAGATTCATGATCTCTGTCTTGCCAATCAGATAAGTCATCGGGACAGTTGGCCGAAGAGTGTACCACTGGACCTCCGTCTCCATGTAACGCTTGCCGGACTCACTGCTGACATCGAGAGTTTCGATCATCCAGTCGACGCACTCCTGGTAAGTGAACTGCCCCGTGTGGAGCTTAACGTCGGCCACGATGCGCGCGGCTCGGAAGCGGATTCCACCGAGAATACCCAGCCATGTCACCGGGTCTTCGTCGCCGAAAAGACCGGCGTGGTACATCATTTCCTCGCAGTACAGCGCCCAGCCCTCACTCATCATCCGATTATACTGCCACTTGCGAATGGGGTCGCTATTCATGCCGGCCAGTTGAAGCTGCAAATGATGCCCGGGAAAAGCTTCGTGGACCACCGAACCCTTAAAACCACGGCGATGGACATAGCGGAAACGGGCCTCCAGTTGTACGCGGTCAAGGTCGTCCGGTATCGGGCGCACGTAGAAGTAGGCATTTTGAACAGTATCAAAAGGTCCCGCGGGCTGGTAAGCGACGCCCGCTATCATACTGCGCAGGAAAGACGGCGTTTCCACAACGGTCACCGGGGCAACCGTCTCCGGGACCGTTACGACATCGTTTTCCTCAAGAAATATGCGGATCTGCCTGACCTCCCAGTTGTAATAGTCGAGAATGTCCTGTTTGGTGAAAACCGAGGGAACAAAGATGGAATCCTGTCCATTCTGGTGATTCGTTTCGACATTTTCCTCGTACTCCCGGTAGGCCGCCTGGGCTTCTGCCAGCAGGGTCTCGCCGATTTTCAGCAGCGAATCGCTGTCATAATCGAGGAAATACTCGTGCTTGAGCTTGTAATCGAAATTGTCCTTGCCGATGGCAAAAGCCGTCTCAGGGCCCGGAGTCATCTCCGACAGGTACGTCAGAAAATCGTTCATGCTCTCTCGTGCCTGCGTGGACACTCTGAGGATTTCATCGGCCCGCTCGGGGAATTTTTGCATCAGTTCCCCGGCAACGTCTTTGTAGAATTGAATTCCGGACTCCAGCGGTCCGGCGGCGGCGTCAATATAGACCTTTGGAGGATTCTTCAGATTCCGGCGCGCTGTGGCCAGGAGAGCCGGCACGGCCTTCATCCGGCTGATAACAGACACGACTCTTTCGGACAGCGGGGCATGCTGTGACAGCATGAGATAGTTCACGCCGTCAATGGCTTCATCTACATACACTTGCGGACACTTCTTGTGCCAGGCTATCTGCTTGAGATTAAGCAAGGCGATGTCGACGTTGGACTTAACCAGACGGAGGTTAATGCGATCATGCTCGGAGAGTTTGGTCTTCTGGAATTTGTAGAGCTTCTTTTCATAATCAGTCAGGTCTTTTATCATCTGCTTGACGGAGTTGGAGGAGTAGTCGGCCAGGCGGTGGTCATAGGAATGGATGCCCATTTCCGTGGCTTGCACGGGGTAAAACGACTGGAGTTTTTCGAGAATCTCCCAGGACAGGTCGGCAAGGGCCTGCCCATTGGACGAGGCTGGGAAGGCGACCAGCGCTAAAATCAGGACGGCGAGGGCGGAAATAGTCACGAGCTTTCGAAACATTGTATCTCCTTCACAAACAACGTGGCTGCCAATTTAAGTCTTCAGGTACTTATACGCAAGTCTTCTCATGGCCGATGCAGTACGGCGACAGTTTCAATATGCTTGGTGTGCGGAAACATGTCCACCGGTGTCAGCACCGGCAGACGATAGCCTTCTTCCACCAGTTTGGCGGCGTCACGGGCGAATGTGGCCGGATTGCACGAGATATACAGGATTTTCTCCGGTTTCAACGCCACTATCCGCTTCAAGGCCTTCGGGTGCAGCCCGGCCCGTGGTGGGTCGACAACCACGATGTCGAAATGCTGGTGCTCGGCACTGCATGCCTTGAGATAGTCGGTTACATTCGCCTCGAGAAACGAAATATTGTCCACACGGTTTAGAACGGCATTCTCTTCAGCCAACTTAACGGCATCGCCAACCAGTTCCACACCAATGACTTCAGCCACACGCCCGGCCATCAGAATGCCAATCGGACCGGTGCCGCAATAGAGGTCCAGGACACGCTGACCGGATGCGGGTTCGAGCATCTCACAGGCCGTGCGATAGAGCGTTTCGGCCTGCCGGGAATTCGTCTGGAAGAAAGAATTGGCCCGGATACGGAAGGTACTCGTAAGCACTTTTTCTTCTATATACCCGGGGCCGTAAAGAACCTGTTCAATCTCACCGGTGGCGATGTTGGATTTCCGGGCGGTCTGGTTATGGACAACGGTGGTCAGTTTTGGAAAGAACCCCCGCAAGTACCCGATCAGTTCGTCTTGCTGGGGAAACTCGCCGAAGTTGGTGACAAGGTTGATCATCACCTGGTCCGTTCGCCTGCCCTGGCGGATCATCAGAAAACGCATATAACCGGTATGCCTGATGACATCGTACACGGGTATCTGGTGTCCGGTCACGAAATCGCGGATCCGACGGACAATCTCATTGGAGGTTTCCGACAACAGA
>JAOUEU010000342.1 GCA_029858555.1 Candidatus Zixiibacteriota bacterium | reverse complement strand
CCGGAAGGGCGCGGGGGCGAATCAGATGGCCATATGCCCCGGAATGAACTCCAGGAGTTCTACGCTTGTGTCGTTAGTGGCCGTGATAATGACAACGGAACCCTGCTGGTGAAACACCAGCCGACAACCGCGACAGTTGTGGTCGAAAAAGTGCAGATTGTTGCGAACAACTTCGTTATCTTTCAAATCGCCGGGGATATCGAAGCGGTCGGCCGGCGCCACGAATACCGAGACAACACTGCCGTTGTTGCTGTAAACAAAGTGCCCCATCTCGACGCCCATGATCTCCTCAGTCATGGCACCGACCAGCGTGAAATCGTTGACCTGGTGGTGCAATTCGTACCGGAGATTGTCATGGTATCTGGCGATGAGAGCACTGCCGGGATTATCCGCCGAGAAGGCCTGGGGATTCTCGCGAGCTGACCAGTGTGCCCGCTCCAGGGGAATCAACCGTTCGTTGTGGCGCACAAAATCGGAAATCAGACTGGCGGCGCCGATCATCACCACCAGCAGAGCGGCCGCAGCCAGAGAAAACGAGGCTATACGAAAGGGGGAGCGCCGCCGATGCACTCGGGCTTCGCCGTCAATGGCATCCAGCTTGCCGGCGATCTTCGCCCTCAGACCGTCCAGCTTGAGGGCCGGCTGATCGTTTTCTAATTTGGCCTGAATAAATCCCTGGATGGATTGTTCAAGCTCATATTTGTCGAAGCAGTCGCGACACCGACTCAGGTGTTCCTGAACTTGTCGAGTATCAATTTCGGAGGCTTCTTTATCAATTATGTCATAGAGTAGACTCAGCGCTTCCTGACAGTTCATCTTGCCTTATCCTTGATGTAGCCATTCTTGATTGCATAATCGAGCAATTTCTTCTGAAGTATCTTTCGGCCGCGGTGCAGCCTCGATTTTACCGTTCCCAGCTGGAGATCCGCGATCTCCGCGATCTCCTGGTAGGAAAAACCTTCGAGAAACGATAACACTACAACCAATCTGAAATCGTCCGGTAACTCCTCAATTGCTTTCTTTACGTCGTCATCAAAAATCCTGGCAAAAAGCTCCCTCTCAGGATTTTCTTCCTTGCCGAAATCAGCCAGCTGACCGTAGAGAAAATTATCATCGACCTCGTCAACATTTACGGACATCGGGGAACGTGACTTGGACCGGTACTCGTTGATGAAAATGTTGGTCATGATCTTAAATAACCACGCCCGACAATTCGAACCCGGCTCAAACTTATCCCAGAAGCGGTATGCCTTTACATACGCCTCCTGCACGAGATCCTCGGCATCACCCTCATTTTTGGTCATCCGTAACGCCGTGCGATACAGAGCACCCATATGAGGCAGTGCTTCAGCCTCGAATGCCTTTCTCTTTTCCAGGTCTACAGTCTTACTGCCGGCCATAGGAAAAACTCCCTGCTGGCTCGACCGGTAAAAACTGCTCTAGCTTCTCTCTAAAACAGTTTCGCCGGCCACGATGTTCCCTAAGTCTCTACAATTGCTGGACCTAAGGAGTTTTACTTCGGATTGTGAATTGTCTGAACAGTGTCCAATAACCCTACTTCCAGAATATAAGATACGCAATACCTGACGGCTCCACAAGAATTTTCCCGTGAAGCTCCGATACCTGTTATGTTCGAAGCCCAGTTCCAAGGCAATCATAGCACTCCGAAGAAAGCGTTTTCGTAATTATCCTATCTTACTTTTTCTAAAGCGGTTAGCGAGGCCGATCGGGGCGGGACTTACCGGACGGCCAAATTACATGCTCGCGGCCCTGCCTGCCGCGACCACGAGGAGGGCCCAACTCAATATATGCGCCATGGATAATAGACGCAACAGGTAAATATTCGTTTCTTTTATCATCAATAGAATGAACAGCTTGGATATGCATGTGTTTTACAATTACGATGGTTGGCCACTATTTGATCTTCGATGACCGCTGCCCCCTGTGCCTCGCTGCAGCGCGAAAGGTGCGCCGTCACGACGGCGCCCGACGGGTGTCGCTGCAGCCGCTTTCGAGATTGGCGTTGCCGCAATCGATCAGAATTCCTCCCGCCCGGGAATTGACCACAGCGCTCCATCTGGTAGCTCCGGATGGTGCCGTCTACAAGGGCGCCGATGCGCTCGCCTATATGGCGATACTGCTGCCCCGCTACAGGCTTCTCGGGAGAGTGCTTCTCTTACCGGTGGTCAGACCGGCGGCGCGAATCCTTTACCGGCTTATTGCCCGTAACCGGGTGTGGATATCACGGGCTGTCGGACACAAGCTGGGGCATGGCCAGGGGAAGATTCAGATTCCTCGGAGCACTCCTCCGGCCCGGTAGTGCTCCGACGACTTCAGCCGATGACTTTCAGTTTGGCGTACTTGGCCATGATTTTCTTCAGGCCCAATCCGGAGAACATTATTTCCAGCCGCAACGATTCGCCGAAGCCTTCAGCATTGACAATCTTCCCGCGACCGAAGGTGGGATGCTGGACAATTCTCCCCGGACGCATCGCCTCGCTATCCTCATACTCGTAGTGGACCCCGGCTGGTTGTCTTTTAGGTCTGACTGCGGAGCCGTTAAAAAACGAAGACGGCACAGCGGTCGCGGAATCCTGAACCCAGCTGTGGCTCGAGCGATAGTCAACCGTCTCGACCAACTCCTCGGGAATCTCTTTTATGAACCGGGACGGAATGGAGATGACCTCGCCGAACCGGTAACGCGAGGTAGCGCTGGCGAGATAGACTCTTTTCTTGGCGCGGGTGGCACCCACATAGAACAGACGCCGTTCTTCTTCAAGTTCCATCGGCTGGTCCAGCGTCCGCCCAAGAGGAAAAAGACCCTCCTCGAGGCCGACGATAAATACGGTGTCGTATTCGAGTCCTTTCGCCGTATGGAGTGTCATCAGGGTGGCCTTCTCCTCAACTTCCGTGTAG
>JAOUEU010000341.1 GCA_029858555.1 Candidatus Zixiibacteriota bacterium | reverse complement strand
ACGAAGAAGAGGGCTACAAAGTGCGCGAGGTGCGGGAGTCGACCGAAGACAGATACGAGGGTGTGGTATCGCGGGCGCCGAATCTTTATCAGCACCTTTCGGAACAGCTTTCGCTTTTGAAGCTGTCGGATGAAGAGCACCTCATCGGCGAATACATCATCGGCAACATCGGGCCCGACGGTTACCTGTCCATATCAGTACCCGAGATGGCCGAGGAGTTGGCGTTGGAAAGCTCCGAGATTGACAAGGTGCTGACCATAATCCAGCGATTCGATCCCACCAGTGTGGGCTCGCGGAACCTCAGGGAGTCACTGTTGATTCAACTGCGGGACCGTGGCCTGGGGGATTCTCTGGCGGCACGTATAGTCAACGAGCATATAAACGAGTTGGACCGTAAGTCGCTTTTGCAGATAGCCAAAATCATGGGTGTATCGGTCGAAAAAGCCCAGCAGGCCATGAATGTCATAAAGGGTCTCAACCCGACGCCGGCCCACGGTCGTTTTGACGCCGGGGCCGCGACCGTCATCCCGGACCTCGTTGTGGAACGTTGCGGCGATGACTACGTGGTTTACCACAATGACCGCTACATTCCCAAACTGCGAGTAAATGCCAGCTATCGGAGTTTGATCAGGCGCGGCAGCAACTCGTCGCAGGACACCCGGAAATATATCCGGCAGAAGCTGGAACAGGCGCGCTGGCTCCTTAACGCCATCAATCAGCGGCGTTCGACAATGATACGCGTCATGGAGGCCATCATTGAAAGACAGCGGGATTTCTTCGACAAGGGTCCGGCTTTCCTCAGGCCGCTTATTATGGAAGAGATTGCCCAGAAAGTCAGCATGAATGTGGCCACCATCAGCCGCGTCTCCAACGGCAAATATGTTCAGACACCTCTGGGGATATACGAGATAAAGCACTTTTTTAATTCCGGTATTGCCCGCACCGACGGCGGCGATATCGCCAAGCACTCGGTTAAACAGCGGATCCAGGAAATCATCGCCGCCGAACCGCAGGACAGGCCGTTTTCCGACCAGGAGATTTACAGAAAGCTGAACGACGAGGGTATCCAGCTGGCTCGCCGCACCGTGACCAAGTACCGGGAAGAACTGCGAATCAAACCGGCCCGATTGAGAAAGCGGGTCGTATAAGAGATATATCTTCATAGACGGCGAATTGAAGATCAACGTCTAACCATTGGATGGTATACCGCTATGGATCGAAACTTAGCCTTAGAAGCTATTCGAGTCACCGAAGCTGCGGCGCTCGCCTCAGCGCGGTGGATGGGGAAAGGTGACCCCAAGGCTGCTGACCGCTCGGCCGTCGAGGCCATGCGCAAAGTTTTTGATTCTATCTATTTCAAGGGGAACATCGTAATAGGGGAAGGAGACCATGATGATGTGCCCCAGCTCTTCATCGGCGAAGAGCTCGGCTGCGGAAAGGAGCCGGTCGTTGACATTGTCGTTGACGCCCTCCAGTGCACTAACTCGGTTGCTTTCGGGCGCACCAACGCCATGTCAGTGATCGCCATGGCTCCCCAGGGGAATTTCCTGCAGGCACCCGATACGTACATGGAGAAACTGGCGGTCGGGCCGGAGGCGGCCGACGTCATCGACTTGAACCTGCCCATTGAAGAAAACCTCACCAGAATTGCCGAGGCCAAGAAGTACGGCATCAGTGAACTGACGGTCGGTATTCTCGACCGGGAACGCCACGAGGACCTTATCGCCAGAGTCCGTAAGATGGGACCCCGCATTCACCTGATTCAGGATGGTGACGTCTCGGCGGCGATCGCCACGGCCATGCCCGGGACGGGGGTCGATGTCCTGGCCGGTATTGGCGGCGCTCCCGAAGGGGTGCTGGCCGCCGCCGCTTTGCGCTGCCTCGGCGGGGGACTGCAGGCAAGGCTGGTCCCTCGCAGCCAGGAGGAAATCGAACGGGCCCGAAGATTCGGTATCAAAGACATTAACAAGCTCTATAACTGCGATGAACTCGCCAGAGGGGAACACGTGATGTTCGCCGCCACCGGAGTAACTGACGGTGATTTGCTTAACGGCGTCCGCTTCCGCCACGACGGCGCGACCACTCACTCGCTGGTGATGCGGTCGATCACTCGAACGGTGCGATTTATCGTCACCGAACACTATTTCGAAGGTGAGCCGAAATACTAACTGCATGGAAAGGAGAAATTCACCATGCTAAAAAAAATTACTGCCCGCCACTTTGACCTCACGCCCGAGATGAAAGAACAGGCCGAACAGGAAATGGAACACCTTACCCGGTATTTTGAAAATATCATCTCGGCGGAACTGGTGCTGGACACAGAGCGCCATCGCCGCAAGGCGGAACTCAAGGTCAATGTTTACAACAGTACTCTGACGGGCACCGGGGATACCGACGACATGTACAATTCCATAACCGTGGCCGTTGACAAAGTAAAGGGGCAACTCAAGAAGTACAAGGGCAAGCTCAAACACAAAAAGCCCGATGAAATCACCGAGACTATCGACGAACTGACCCGGCCGTCGACCGACGTCGACGACCTTGAGGCATAGATTCTCGCTGCTTTACGGATATTTCAAAGAACCCGTTCCCGCCTGAACGGGTTTTTTTTATACCTGCAAATTCTTTCATTTACAGTTACGTCAGGCCGCACTCCAGCACGCCTTTTTGGATGCCTTCTCGGACCCTTACTCGCGAGCGGATAACCACTTAGCACTCAGAACCAACTTCAAAAGAAATGGGCACGGTTTTTACATCTTTACCTTTCAGGAGATGTAATATGCCGCTGACCCTGGAATACATATTCGCCGAAGGTGCCTTTCTTCTGATGACGGGACTGGTGGCAATCGCCCTTTTTTTCCTCATGGCCGGCCTTAGGGAGATCCGAGACCGCCAGTTGCCGGGGCTTCTGTTTTTGTCCCTGGCCCTCTTTTTT
>JAOUEU010000086.1 GCA_029858555.1 Candidatus Zixiibacteriota bacterium | reverse complement strand
GGCTGTCATAGATGTTAAGGGTATGACCTGTGAAGGCTGTGAAAAGACCATCACGGCGGCCCTTACCGATATCCCGGGGGTGCTGAAGGTTGTCAAGGTCAGCTATAAAGATGAAGTGGCCTGGGTCTGCTATGATCCGGCGAAGTGCAAGACCGATGCTATGACCACGGCCATTATGGGCAAAGGCTACACGGCTCAGATCGTCCCTGCCGTCGCCAAATCCTCCGACTCTGATGGAGACGCTGCGTCGGCAACCGCCGGCTCCAAATGTTGTGCCGCCGGCAAAAAGACCGTCTCGAAAGACAAGGGTGAAGGAAGCTACTAGGGACAGCGTTTTTCAACCTAGAAGCGGGATGGGTAATCCCGCTTTTTTTTATGCAGTACATCAAGTATATTCCGATCCAACGAATATCGAGCGGACGGCGTCCTGATATCGAAGCAGGATTGATTTAACAGGTTATGCTCCGAAAGTGTCTCTTCATTTTTGTGGTTGTGACCGGACTGGCCGGCGGTGTCTCGGCGGCCAAGTACGCCGGCGAGGCCTTTTCTCTTGGCGTCGGTGCCAGGGGGCTGGCTCTCGGTGGCGCCGTGGTTGCGGGACCGTTTGACGGAAGTGCCGCTTACTGGAATCCGGCCGGAATGAACCGTCTTGAAGACCGTCACGTGCTGGCCATGCATGCCGAGACCTTCGGCTCTCTTTTGAATCACGATTTTGTCGCTTACACGGACGCGCGACCCGCGGGCAATTCTCTGGTGGGTGCGTTCGGATTCTATTTTTACTATCTTGGTGGAGGGGGCATTAAAATCACCAGTCTCAACGAGTTCGAACGGCCATACGTCGTTCGCGAAGAGTCCCATGGCGACTATCTGCTGGCCGCGGCCATGTCGGGCCGCTTGTCGGATAAACTCGACTTCGGGATTACGGCAAAAATAATCTATCGTGATATCGGTACCGAGAGCGGTAAAGGGCTTACCGCCGATGCCGGCATCTTGTACCGTGCCAATCAGTACCTGGACCTGGGGCTGATGGTCACCGATTTCACCACCGGTTTCATTCGTTATTCGGGCGAGACCTTTGGCACCGGCGGCAACGCTGAATCGATTTATCCCACCGTGAAACCGGGCTTGATGGCTCAGTATCACTACCGTGATTTTGTCGGCCGCTTTCTGGCAAGCGGCGACATCAAGTTCGAAGGCATCCGGTACGCGGCACAGTACTGGACCGGTGATCTCTCCCTTGACACTCATTTCGGCTGGGAAGTCGGCTACCGGGAAATGGTCTTCGGCCGGGCCGGTTTCGATATCGGGCGCTTTACCGCGGGCGGCGGTGTTAATGTAAAGCGCATCACCGTGGATTTCGCTTACCTCCACCACAGTGATCTCGACGAGACTTTTCGCGTCAGCGCCGGTTATCGGTTTTGACCCTGCGTCCCGCGCACCGCAGCGATTGAATAATCCGCCACTGGCGGGTTAAATCCCCCCTATGATCGCATCAGGTGTAAAGTGACACGCCTGACGGCACTTGATACAGCGAATCGCTACGGGCTGCGATCGGCCAGTTGCTCCGCCGCCATCCTGCCCTCCGGCCAGCGGATGGATACCACGAACATTCCGCGCAGCTCCCCCGGCCGGTAACCGACGGCGCTGTCATCGGGGTATTTTTCATTCAGGATCCCGGTCAGTTCCGGCCCGAAGGTGGTTTTATCACCATGGCACTTTATGCAAAGTTCCATAATCCTGATGGGCTTATAGAATCGATATGCCTTTCCGCTGTCGTCATCAGACCACGCGGCGATGGATGGCCGGTAGCCCTCAGCGGTGTCGGCGAACTGTGTCAGGATCGCCATCTGCTCCGGTCCGGCCAAATTGTCGGCATTCCGGGGTCGATTTGTCACACGTACGATGGATATACCCTTGCCGGAATAACCGGCTGCGATTTGTGGCGCCAACGAGTGGCAAACCTCAACGGCCGTGGCCGGTCCGCCTCGGTTCAAAGCCGAGAGAAGCTCTGTTTTGAGTTCCTTTGAGAAATCCGCGATGAGTCTCTCCGACGCCCTTTGCAGAAGAAGTTCATCCTGGGCTGCCTGAGCGGATTGCCTGGCCCCCTGGTCGGCCTCTTGGCCGCAGCCGGTCAGAACCGTGACCATCATGGCCGACAAGATCAGCACCCTTAGTATGATTCAGACCTCCTTGTATGTGACAGATATTGTCAATCTACAGGGCTGTCTGACAGCGAACAAGTTTTTAAAGCGAGATGGAAGTGACAGGCCGGACGACCTCAAAAGCTCAGACCGGCGCTCAGGTAGAAACGGTCAATATCACCGTCATTGGTGCCGTAACCGCACTCCAGAGGACCGACCGGGGAATCGAAACCCAGGTTGATGCCGACGCCGTGGCGCAAATTCGACAGTTTGATCTCGTCGGTGTGGCGGTAGACATCGCCTACGTCGTACCGGCCCATCAGGTAAAGGCGCAGCGGCAGTTTCAGTCTTAACTCGTTGTTCAATAAGAACACCTTGTCTCCGTACAACTCTCCGGTGTGATAGCCTGCAAATGAGTTCATGCCCCCGATGAAGAACTTTTCGGACAGCGGCAGGCCCGAGCGCGAGATTCCCACCGAGAGCCGGGGATGGTAGTTGAGAACGTCGGCGAAGGGGAAGTAGGCTTCGAGACTGGAGAAGAACTTAGTGAACTCAACGTCGCCGCCCAGAAACTTGCCGACGAGTTGCAGTTCGAACAGATGTTTCTTCCCGGATTCGGGAAAGGGAATGCGGTCGAACGTTTCTACGAGTGATTCGATCTTGAATATCCTCAATCCGAATTCATCCTCGACGCCGGTCCGGACGTGTCGGTACTTGACCTCTTTGAGATTGATGGCGGCCGTGACCGTGCCCAGTCGGGCGATTTGCTGGCCCAGGCGGATGTCGACACCGGTGCTTCTTTCCTCGTGGAGACTGCCCGGTGAACTGTCTTCGTTGTAAAGTTGCCGATCGAGTCTTTCGTGGTGGAGGCCGGCTTGGGCCGTCAGATAAGTCTTGCCGAGGCGGTTGCTTTTCAACGACAAGTGGTATCGCTGACGGTCTTTACCGAATTGAGCGTGCAACAGATATTCCAGGCCGATGCCGAAGACGTTGTCGTCCAGGTATTCTGCGAATTCTTCCGAGTTATATTCATCGTCCCAGTGCCATCCCAGACGTAACTGGCTGTATTTTTTTTCGACAACACCGATTCGAACATGTGCTCCGCCGGCTATCGGCACCAGGTCGATCGTGACGCGTTCGTAAAGGTCGGTTCCGAATATGTTGCCGATACCGCGTGCTGCGCGCCCGGTGGAGTAGGGCTCGCCCACTTCGAGCGGGAAGTACGATTTGATGAACCAATCCCGGCTGCGCTTGTTGTTCTCTACTTCAATCTCTCTGATGATGGCCTCGTCGATGTTGACGATAACGACATTTCTGTCCGGATCGACGAGGGTACTGCTTATGTCGACGAGGTTATAACGCTTCTCATAATACAGTTGAAGAATGCGGTCGAGACCGAGGCGCAGATTATCGGGTGTCAGGAGAGAGTCATCCGTGACGAATTGCCGGACCAACACACTGTCTTCGAAGATGCTGCTGCCGTTGATTCGGAACGTAACATCCGCCATGCGCAGGCGGTGCCACCCGGACAGATACAAGATCACCGCCTTAACCCTCCGGCCGCTGCCTGCAGAGGCCTCGCGGTCCTGTACAAGCGGGGCGATTTCGACCTGCAGGCGAAACAAATTCAGTTCGATTGCCAGCTTCTTCAGGACGGCCACCAGTTCGTTGTGTCTCAAAATTCTGTGTGCCAACTCGACCTCGAAGCGACCCCGGTAGACTTCGAGTCTGGCGTCGAGCTCAACGCCGCTCACCAGGTATGACAATGAATCCTGACGGGTTCTCAGGTGTGTAATGATGCTGTCGGCAGCCTGCAGCCCGGCCTGATAGCCAATATCTATGAGGCTGTCGCGATACTTGAAGTCACTCGACTGGATGCCGTTCAGAGGAGGCAGAATCTGATAATCCGCCTTACTCAGTTGCGTTTGCAGCTTATCGGCGGTCATTATGGTGGTCACCTGGTTGGCTAAATCGACCGGGGTATCGAGTTCCTCTTTCGGCAAGAGCGGGCTGGTCGTATTAACGGCCACCGTAAAGGTCCCGGGCGGACACATCTCCTTGACCAATTCCACCGGGATGGGTGTAACCATCCCGCCGTCCATGAGCAGCTGTCCGTTGCGTTCTACGCCGGTAAAAGCCAGCGGGAAGGCCATAGTAGCACGCATGGCATCGGCCAGGGAGCCCCTGTCCACGATTACTTCTTCCCCGGAGACCACATCCGTACATACGGTCTTAAAGGGTATGCGAAGGCGGTCGAAGTCGCCGGCCGAGTGATAGTTCGGCCGTGTGGTGAGGTTGGTCAGGATATTTGTCAGTTTTTGCCCGGCCGTAAGAGCCTTGGGAATGACCGGCACGAAGCCGTTGAATCGCACGGACAACAGGTGCCGGTCGCGTTCCTGGCGCTGTGTCAGAAACATCGTGCGGCGCGCCGGTGCGTTTGTGAACATCTTGTCGAATTCGGTGTCATGAACTATCTCCGCCAGCCTTGCAGGTGTATAGCCGGCAGCGTAAAGACCGCCGATAACACCGCCCATCGACGTCCCTGCAATGGCACAAACACCGAGATTCTTTTCCTCAAAGGCCTTGAGAATTCCGATAATGGCAAAGCCGCGGGCGCCCCCGCCTGAGAGAGCCAGGGCTATTTCATACCGCTCACTCCGCTGCCGGGGATTCAGGCCATCCAGACCGCCAATTATGACACCGTCCGCCCCGCGAACTAATGCGGGAACGGCGGAAAGAACCAGGAATATAAACGCTCCGATAGTTTTCACTTGCCAACGTATCCGTGCCGTGGGTTCATTAGCGTAAGGCGAACGATCATCAGCGGTAATTAAACGTGTCACTGACCAGAAGGGAACTAAAAGATATCAAATCTCTCCTCGCCAGGAAAGGGAGAAGAGAGCAGGCAAAGTTCCTGGCTGAAGGTGTCAGGCTTTTGGAGGAAGCTGTACGCTTTCGATTCTGGCCGCAGAAGGTCTTTTATTCGCGGTCGCTACTCTCCGAGAGAGGCGAAAGGCTTCTGGAGAAATTCAGCCGGCGGGGAATACCGCCGACGGAGATCTCGGCCCGGGATCTGGCTAGTATGGCGGACACCGGGACACCTCAGGGAATCGTCGCCGTCTTCGATAAGCCTGAAACCAGCCTGATTAAACTTTACCGTCGAAGTTACCGTAAATTATTATTGTGTGAGAATATCGCGGACCCGGGTAATCTGGGGACGTTACTGCGGTCAGCGGCGGCCTTCGGGTTTGAACTGGTGGTGCTAAGTGGCAACACCGCGGAGCCGTATTCGCCTAAAGTAGTCCGCGGCTCGGCCGGAGCCATTTTCGGGCTGAAAGTGGCCAAGAGTGATATACAGACTCTGGTCGCGTTCCTGGACCGGTCCGGCATAAAACTTGTGGCGGCTGACCTGGAAGGCCGGCCCGTGCGCCTGCCGGCTCGCAGAGCGCTCGCAAAAGCCGGACTCATCCTGGCCGTCGGTTCGGAGGCGACGGGCTTATCAAAGGAGATCCTGGCTCAGGCTGCCTACCGGGTCCGTATTGAACACTGCGACGGAGTGGAATCGCTCAACGCGGCCGTGGCCGGGTCGATTCTAATGAAAGAGATATACGATTACTATCGAAGGTGACACATGTTGAAAAGAATCATGTTGATGATTGCCGCCCCGATTCTGGCGACCTTTTCCGGACAGAGCTTTGCCCAGGAAATCTTTCAGGAGACCACCGGTCAGTATTCCACGATCGAACTTGTCGAACGTCTGCCGCTGGTCGGACAGAACAAGATAACCATCAGGTCGAGTGAGACCCTGAGAGGCTTCCTTAGCATTACCACGGCCGATAAGGCCGAGGTGTCAGTCAACTATTTCAAAAAGGCCAAAACTCCATCGCGCTCCCGGGCTGTTGATTATATAGACCTTATTGCACTGTCGCTTGAGAAAACACCCGGCGGCGCCAGACTCGAGTTGCGTGCGCCGAATCCGGCACCGTGGAGAAAGGGAGAGGCCGGTATAGTCGAACTGGAACTTGTCGTCCCGGATTCATCGTCAGTCGAGATCGAAGCACCGTATTTCGATATCGAAGCCATTGGTCCATTGAAAGGTTTCGTCGTGCCGTCGTCTCTGGGCCGCGTCGACGTGAGCGACGTTACGGGATTGCTGGAAGTGGCGACGACCAATCAGCGGGTGTCGGTGGAATCCATCTCCGGAGCCATCACTGTCACCGCCACCAACGCCACTCTGGCGGCCTCTAACATCACCTGTCACGAGCAGCAGGCCCGGTTCCAGAACGAGGGAGGAGATATCCGTATCGACGGGTGCGTGGGTGCTATCGATGTGAAAAACAGTTACGGGCGGATCGACATTGACAACTTCATCCCGGAAGGAAACAGCAATTACATCCGCGGGCAGTCGGAACCCATTATCGTGGCTATCAGCGCTATGCAGAACAGCCGGCTGGTCATTGCCAACCGCTATGAAGACATAGAGATTTCCGTCCCGGAAACCATCTCTGCTTCGCTTTCCCTTTCGGTGGAGGAGAACGGGAAAATAGAGGCTACCAATTTTCCCTTCAAAGCCGAACTGGTGACACAAACCCGCCTTAATCTGGTGGCCGGTGAAGGACTCTCCCTGATAAAAGGAGGCGTCCGGGGACAGGGCAACATATACGTACGAGGTTTCAGTGAGAACGATTAGTCCAAAAGTCAGGAAAACCTTCCCCGTCTATGTCATTATCAGCCTTTTCATGTTCTGTCTGCCCGGATTCGCCGAGCGGGTGATGGCGCCGGCAGGAGTGTTTTACTACCAGCCCGCGGCGTCAGTGTTTGGCGCCGAGGCCGCCTGGGTTAACCCGGCCGGGCTGGCCAGGTATAATGCGGCCGCCTATCAAATCATGTTCGATTACTATGACGGCGCCTTTGCCAAAAGCTGGGGGACCATATTTACTCGCACCGGCCTGGCGGTAGCCCACCGAAAGCTCCATAATCCGGACGGGCCCGATTACCTTGAGTACCTGCTTGGAGCCGGTCTTGGCCTGGGCCAGAGACTTTTCCTAGGGGGATCGTACCGTTACTTCAAGGACGCCCCCGATGGCTTCTACAAACGCCATTTCTGGAATATCGGATTTATCGAACAGAGCGGCGGGCCGGTGACCTGGGGTGCCACTTTTTCAAATCTCAATCGTGGTAAGTTGAATGGCCAGCGAACCGAGATAGAGATGCGCTACTCCGGTTCGGTCCGACCTTCCGGAGATAAATTCACGTTTTCTATCGACATGTTGTTGTCGTCCCGGACGCGGCTGAGCAACGCCGATTTTGTATATCATCTGGAAGTGAATCCCACCCCGGGCCTTTACGTGAACGGTTATGTGGATTCGGATCAGAATTTCCAGATTGGTCTGAGAGCCAATCTCTTGAAATACTTCGCCGGTTCCAAAAGCACCTATAACAAAAACGCGCGGCATTTGGGGACGACCGGCTTTATCGGGGCCGGCAGTCTGCGGCAACCCTCACTGATTCCTGAGCCGGAGCGACGGCTTAGTCTTGGACTCGCGGGGTCAGTGCGTGAGAATCCGCCGCAGCCAGTGTGGGGTCACAAGCCGACTCCGTTCGTGACTCTGTTGATGTCCATCTACCGCGCCGCCGAGGATCGGTCTATCGGCGAGATGGTGCTGACTCTTGACGGTGTCTCGGTAGGCTTTGGCCGCGCCCAGGAACTGCGCCAGGCCCTTCAACACTTCCGGAGCCGGAACAAAGAAATAACGTGTTACATCATGGACCCCGACAACCTTGCCTACTACATCGCCTCGGCGGCTGACCGGATATTCATCCCCCCGGTCTCGCAGTTGAATCTGGTTGGCCTGCGTGCGGAACTCACGTTTTATGCCGGCACGATGGAAAAACTGGGTGTAAAGGCCGACCTCATGCGTATTGGCGACTATAAGACCGGTGCCGAGACTTATACGCGGGAAGCATCTTCCCCCGAAAACCGGGAGCAGATCAACCGCGTGCTGGACTCCGTCTTCGACCAGTTCTTGGAAGCGATAGCCAACGGCCGCGGCCTGACCCAGGACTCGGTAAGGAAAATCGTGGATAACGGTCCTTATACTTCCGAAGAGGCCCTGAGGTACGGACTGGTAGAGGGCCTGAGTTACCGAGATGACCTTAAGCGCAACCATCTAAGCAAAATGCCGGAGATCGCCTTCAAGCGCTATACTTCCGACACGCTTTCCAGCGATGGCTGGCCGGCCAGGCCCGTTCTTGCCCTGGTTGTGGCCGAGGGTGAAATAGTCTCCCCGCAGCGACCGGCGGTCTCGTTGGCGGCCTCCGACAAGGTGACACCGTCGGCTCTGAGCGACGCTTTTCGCCAGGTGACGGCTCGGAAATCGGTCGCCGGCGTTGTCTTTCGTATTGACTCTCCCGGCGGCTGGGCGCTGGCCGCTGAAGAGATTTATCATTATGCAGCCGGGGCGGCGGAGAAAAAACCAATTGTGGTGTCGATGGGCAATGTCGCCGCTTCAGGGGGGTATCACATTGCCATGGCCGGCGAGCATTTGCTGGCCAGCCCGGCGACCATCACCGGCTCGATAGGCATCTATGGCGGTAAGCTGGATCTGAGCAGTCTCTACGACAAGATTAACCTCGGCAAAGAGATATACACGCGGGGCCGATACGCCGGGATGTTATCCAGCGTGAAACCTTTTTCCCCGCAGGAACGAGACAAGTACTTCTCGCACATGAAGGCCTTCTACGATTATTTTGTTAAACTGGTGGCTGATAACCGCTTGCTGGCTTATGACTCCGTCGATGCCCTCTCCCGCGGCCGAGTGTGGACCGGCCAGCAGGCCCTATCAAACGGCTTGATTGATGAACTGGGAGGTATCAAGCAGTCGCTCGACTGGGTCGCCCGGAAGACGGGTGTCAAGGATTACACCATCGAGATATATCCCCGGAGGAGGCCATGGTTTATAATTCCGGGCAACCCCTATCTCAAGTACCTGGGATCGCTTTTCTTCGGAGGTGAGAGTCCCGTTGACGGCCTGACAGAGCTGACGGGCTTGGAGCAGAGCGGTGGCCTGATCGCACGTATGCCGTACGATATCGAAATCGAATAAGCGAGCTCGTTTAATCTCGGTCTGTAAAAAAGCCCGCCGCTTGGCGGGCTTTTCTTTTACTCGTAAGTACCGACGTATTCCTGTTTCCAGCCGGTCCGCTGAAAGATGCGGACGACGGGCGTCTCCGGCGGCAGTTTATTGGGATCGTTGAGGTCAGCGTCGTATGCCCAGTGCCGGTCGGGGGGGCTGTAATAGAAACCACTCCAGGGATTGGTCGCCTGGGTCGACACCCAGAGGTTGACCATCGAGCCGCTCCAGTTGAAATCGACGCCTGTCCAGTCTTCCAAAAAGCGCGGCAGGTTCTCGAAGCCACCGCTGTAGTCGGTGTCGGTGGTCTCAACGTTGCCGGTCAGGATGGAGGCGTTTACGGTGGTTGTGGCCGCCGGCCGCGACTGGTAGGTGCTGTCACTTTTATTATCGCTCCACGCGTCGGAGAGGAAAGTAATGGCATCGGCCAGAATGGCCGCCGGTTTTTTATCGTTGGAGTTGAAATCGCCGAGCGTGTAGACCGGATTCTCGCTGGCGATGGACAGAGGGGCACCCAGTTGCTCCCCGTTGATGATGCGCAGACCCGGGAAGTCGGTGGTTTCGTCCGAAAAGTATAGAACGCCATTCTCAGGGGCGTATCCCTCACCATAGAGCTTCGCGATATCCAATTCCATAACGTCGACACCCGCGCCGGCCTCGCGCTGGTCGACGAACTTGTTGTTTTCAAAAGAAATAATGCCTCGGGCTACCATGTCAGCGGTGACCTCGGTCCAGACGCCTCCCACCTTCTTGTAAGCCTGTCGGTCAATTATCTTGAGCGTAGATTTCATCTCATAAGAATCCGATTCGCCGGCGGCTTTCTCTGCCGCCGAAGCTCGTTCGATGAGTCCGTGGGGATCGTCGCCGGACCCGCCCAGCGGGACGCTCAGAGCCTGCTGGCCGTGAGTGGCATCCTGAACACGGCCGTGCCAGCGATAGAGTGACGAGTCGTACCAGTATGAGTCGGTCGATTCCAGCCAGCCGCCGGCGTCTCTCATGGAAACATAAAGCCCTACGCGGTCTTTTACCAGGACGTCCCCATCGGCATCTCCGCCGGGTCCCTTGCGGCCGTGGTGGATATTACCCGCAGCTGTAACGTAGGAGTCCATTCTGAGACTGGTACCTGCCTGGAGGTAAAGGTCGCTGTTCGTGTGCACCCGTCCGCGGAGATTCATGTCGGGTCCGGGGTTAACCTCCAGGTCGTTGTCGTAAAAAACGGCGAACTGAAAGATGGGGACCAGGGCGGTTTCAAACGACTGCGACAATGTTACCTTAGCGTTCTCCACGGCGCTGATACCGGTCGAATTGATTGAAAATGATTTTACCAGGGCGTGCAGGCCGGTCAAGGTACCGGTGGTCAAGACGCGTACCGTGGCCGGACCGTTATCCGCCGTCTGGTAAACAACCGAGCAGTCGTTGACCGAATCGATCCCCTGCGGCATGACCAGCGGAGGTCGACCGGTGCTGTCATATGTAAACTGCAGTTGGGAACCGGCCCTTTCCAAACCGGCTTCGGCGGCATAAAATGAACGCATTTCCTGCAATTCGTTGCTGGCGATGGTAATTTCATCGTCAGATGTCGAAAGGGCGGCCAGGCCGATCAAAGTTAGCATTCCTACCATGATGAGGGCCAGTAGCGTGGCGAAGCCGCCGTCAGAAGCAAGAACACTTACTTTCATCGCTACCTTCCTTGGATCTTCGTTTCGTCATTTGCACTAGTTTATTCCCACATACTCCTGTTTCCACCCGGTTCTCTGAAAGACGCGAACGACCGGAGCCTCGGGCGGCAGATTGTTGGGGTCGTCCAGGTCGGTGTCGTAAAACCAGTCCCGGATGGGGGGCGAGTAATAGTTTCCGTTCCATGAGCCGTCGGCCTGCGCCGAATTCCACAGGTTCACCATCGATCCCGACCAGCTGAACTTCGTTCCCGACCATACTTCCAGAAAACGCGGCAGATTCTCAAAGCCTCCGTTGTAATCGGCGTCGGTAGTCTCTATGTTGCCGGTCATGAAGGACGCGTTAACGGTTGTCTGCGCAGCCACGCGGCTGTCTTTCGTACTACTGCTCTTGCTGTCGTCCCAGGCGCCGGACAGGAACGTCACGGCGTCGGCCATGATGGCGGCCGGTTTCTTATCCTTCGAATTGTAGTTACCCAGAGTATAGACGGGATTCTCACTGGCCAGAGTCAGGGGCGCACCCAGTTCTTCGCCATTGTTAATCCTCAGCCCCGGGAAATCGCCGGTTTTGTCGGAGAAGTAAAGGACTCCGTTGGCCGGTGCATAACCCTCGTCATACACCTTCTGCATATCCAGCTCGGTAACATCGACCCACTTCAGCTCGCGGGCATCATAGAATTTGTTATTCGTCGAGCTAATGATTCCCTTGGCCGTCATGTCGGCCGTGACGTCGCTCCAGACACCTCCGATAAGTTGCCAGGCGCTGCCATCGATGATCTTGAGAGTGGCTTTATGCTCGTAGGAATCGGGATTGCCGCTGCCTCGCTCGACTAACGCGTGAGGATTACCGGTGGCGCCATTGAGCGGCACATTCAGTGATCCCTGGCCGTGAGTCGAGTCCTGGACCCGGCCCTGCCAGCGAGCGACCGAGGAATCGTACCAGTGGGCGTCCGTCGCTTCCAGCCAGCCGCTGCCTTCCTTCATGGAGACATAGTTGCCCAGGGCATCCTTTACGAGGACGTCGCCGGTGCCCACGGTTCCCGGGCCTTTACGGCCATGCAGAATGTTGCCCCCGGCGGTGACGTAACTGTCCATCTGGAGACTGTTGTCGGCCTGGAGCCAGAGATTGCCGTTGGAGTGAACCCGGCCGATTAGAGTCATGTCGGGGCCGGGCGCAATCTCCAGGTCGTTACCGTAGAAAACAGCGAACTGAAAAATGGGAACCAGGGCCGTTTCGAACGACTGCGACATCAGCACCTTGGCATTCTCGGAGGGATTGGCCCCCACCGAGTGGATGGTGAACGACTTGACCAGCGCGTGGAGTCCGGCCAGTGTCCCGGTCGTCAGCGTCCGCTTGACCGGTGCGCCATTGTCGATTGTTCGAT
>JAOUEU010000085.1 GCA_029858555.1 Candidatus Zixiibacteriota bacterium | reverse complement strand
TCCCGTCTCGTCTTTCAGCTTTTTCCAGAGGCGGCTGGACTGGCCTCGGCCGAGGAGAGCGGCCATGATATCAACCGCGAACAGGTCCGCGTTGTCCGCCTTGGGGCCCAGCATGCTCATCAGCAAGTAGGCCTGGCTGACGTCCTTGACGATTTTGACTTCGCGCACCCTGTCGCTTTTCGGCGGCGGGCTGTACCTGTCGACAGGATCGGCCCCCCTGGGGAAAGCGCCGAAATACTTCTTGACCACTTCCAGGGCGCTGGCCGCGTCAAAATCGCCGACGACGGCCAGACTCATGTTGTTGGGAGCGTAATATCGCTTATAATAAGCGTAGATGGAATCGCGCGAGACGCTGCTGATATTTTCCTTGGTCCCCAGCACGTTTTTGGAATAAGGATGGTTACCATACAGTTCGCTCAACGAAGACCGATAGGCCTTGAGAAAAGGGTTGTCCTCGGTGATATTTATCTCTTCCAGTACAGCGTGGCGCTCCTTGTTCATTTCCTCCTCGGGGAAATTGGAGCGGAAGAGCATATCGGCATGGATTTTCAGGCCAAAGTCGAGGTTTTCCTTAGGCAGCGAAATTACGAAGTTGGTCCAGTCCGACGAGGTAAACCCGTTGAAGTAGGCACCGTGCCTTTTCATGGCGTCACCCAACTCCTCGCCGGTCATCTCCTCGGTTCCCCGAAAGAGTATGAGGTGCTCCAAAAAGTGCGTGGCGCCGTCGAAATAGTCGGATTCGTTTTTCGCGCCGGCTCCGATGGCCGTCGAGATGTTGACCTGTGGAACCTGGTGGTTCTCCAGGATTAACACTGTCAAGCCGTTGTCGAGAGTCTCCACCAGCCACTCGGCAGAAAAGCCGGTCACCGGCAAGAACACGGCAAGAAAGATCACAACCAGCAATAAACGCATGATGGAATCTCCTCCGTTAGTCAGATTATGAGTTAGCATATGTCCGTATGGTTTTTTGGCCTGTCAGAGATTGTCGAGACGTTGACGTACACGTTTGTGGCTCTCTTGGTAACTACGTTCGGCCCGGCCGATTGTTACACGGCTAGGCGCGAACTTCTCTCAGGCGGGTTGTAAGGGCCTTTTTCACCCCCGCAGGTGTTGTCTTTTTTATCTTAACCCGCTCGCACTGATTAAATGCGGCCAGAGCCTGAAGCCTATCGGCGAAGGCAGCCATAAAGTCGTCGGGGCACTCGAATCCTTTTTCGAACAGAAGATTCTGGATGACCAGTGTTCGTTGCTTGCGGTCGGCCTTGGGATCGAGCCGGCCGACCAAATCGCTGCCCCAGAGAACCGGCAGGGCAAAATAGCCGAATTTCCGCTTTGCCGGCGTCACATAACACTCAAGGGCATAGTCGAAATCAAAAAGTCTCCGAATTCTGTCCCTGTTGACAACCAGGTTATCGAACGGCGAGAGCAGGTTAACCGGTAATGACCGCCCCCGGCGTCGAGGTCTTTTATCGAGCATGGAGGAGACCATATAGTACGGCACGCTTTCGTCATCATCCACGACTACCCTGGCAACTTCCTTCGAATCCAGCAATTCCTCAAGAGCCCCCGATATTTGATCCTTCGCTGATGACTGAAGATGCGCATCGCGCGCGCCTTCCGGTTGCATGAATGTACGAATATTTTTCTCATCAGCGACGCCGAGGGCTTGCAGCGCCCGGCGCACCTGGAAACGAGAAACTTCAGCCATATCCGGCGGACTCGTGTCCAGGTTTTCGGGCAGGACACGCTCGGTCAGGTCGTACACTTTCTGAAAATTGCGTCGTTCGGCGATCATCACCTCACCCGTCCAGAAGAGCAACTGCAGAGCGGCTCTGACAGCCTGAGGTTCCTGCTGCTTTCGTCCTTTACCGAGCAAAAGCCTGGCGTCATTTGATGTCAGAGGTCCCTCACGGCGAACACACTCCAGTACCGGTTTCATCAGGCTGCCGTACTTTTCCCGCCACTGGAGCGTCCAGGTATTTTGTGATTTCTCAAAACGGCGCATGCGAGCCAGGTAGTAGCGGTACTCGGCCATCGGCAGATAAGAAGCGGCATGCCCCCAGTACTCGAATATACGGCGGTCTTTGGCCTGAAGCTCATCAAGCATGGCCGGCTCGTAATCCGGCCGCCGCGTCCAGAGCGTATGGTGATGTGCCCGCTCGATAACCGCTATAGTGTCGATCTGAATGTAACCCAGCTGTTCTATAACACGGGCCGTGCCTTCCTTACCCCCGGGTAGTCTGGCTCCGCCATCCAGAAGCTGTGCCTCAACGGCCATCCGTCGAGCCATCTGGCGGGTGATCTTGATCGCCGGCCGATCCGTCATATTCTGCCTGCCCGTCCGTGGTTTCCGGCACCGCTGACATCAATCATATCGATGTCACCAGCGTCGGTTAACCCGCTGTCACTCGTGACCGTGGTAATAATGCCACCCACAGCAATTCTTTTCATGAGCGCGGTTTTTATAGTCAACCTCGATGTTGGTTCAGGGTCGTCGCTGCCAGGGATGCCGCGCTGGTCTGTGATGGTCGCGGCTGCTGCAGGCTCCGGCCAATGCCGATCTCGAACAGAAATATAGACGAAATTGCGTGGTTGACAAGGGGTGTCCGTGCATCAGGTCACTATTTGTGACCATTATGTGACATTAGTGGGCGAAGAAGTTGCCCGCAGATTGACGCTGACCTGGAAAAAACTGGAATAGCTCAAACAAGCTGCCGGGCCACGCGGTGCGATTGCTTGACACAGTCGTTCAACCCGATGCCCCGGTAGGCGTTGCCTGTTATATAAAGATTGCCGATCGATGCCAGTTCGGCTTCGATGCGTTCCAAAACTCGCTCATGACCGAGTCGATACTGCGGGATGCCCTGCTGCCAGTTGTATACCCGCACCAGCTCCGGCTCTCCGGCCACGCCGATTATGGAACCGAGGTCTTCCCGGGCACTGCGAACAAGTTCGTCATCGGACAGAGTCGCAACCTCGTGGTTGCCGTCACCTCCGAGCATAACCCGGAACTGCACGCGTCCATCCGGGGCGCGGTCAGCGAAAATCGAAGATGTCCAGATAGAACCCAGAATCCGTCTGTTTTCCTTTTGCGGAATCAGAAAGCCGAATCCGTCGAGCGAATTAGCCACTGCCCGGGAGTCATATCCAAGACAGACCACGGAGATCGGTGCATACGGTATGGAGGCCATCGCCTTCTGCAATTCGTTCGAGAGGCCACCAACCATCTGCGCGGCATTGAAAGCAGGGACAGCCAGAACCACGGCCTTTGCGCTCTCGCGCCCGCCGTCAGCGAAACGGAGGTGGAACTCGTCGTTATCGCGCGTAAGTTCAGTGGCGGCCCGTCCGGTGGTAATCCAGTCTCCGTATAGTTCGGCGAAGCGGTCAATAACGGCATACAAGCCACCTTTGAACGATGTCAGATGACCCGCCGGGCCGCTCGGTCCTCCGGATTTGCGGCCCTCGCGCCGGGCCTTTCTGGCCTTGGCGATCATCGCCTTGAAAAGAGAACCATACTCGGTTTCCATTTCCCTCATGATGGGAAAACACGAGGCCAGCGAGAGCCGGTTGGCCAATCCCCCGTAAACTCCAGAAACCATCGGCTGTACAAGGTAATCCGCGGCCTCACGCCCGATGCGTCGAGTGACGAAATCGTAGATGGACTCGTCGGCGCCATTGACCGAGCGTTTGACGAACGGTTCCATCAGAACCCGCAGGCGTCCCGACAGGCTCAGAATGTCGGACATCATGAAGCTGACCGGCGACATCGGCACTTCCCGCAGCCGCCCGCCGCGCAAAATAAAACGCTTGCTGACATTGTCGTTGGCCCGTTCCAGGCGGTCGCGCAAGCCCAATTCATCGCACAATTGCAGCGTCAGCGGCTCACGGTCCAGAAACCCATTGGGCCCCCAGTCGAGACTGTAACCGTCGACATTATCCGTGCCGATAGTACCGCCCAGTCGTGTCTCGGCTTCGAACAGCCTCACCGAAGCGTCCGGTTTCAACCGGCGCAGGTAGTGCAGGAGAGCCAGTCCGGAGATGCCACCGCCGATTATGGCTACGTCATATCGTGACGCCACTGCGCATCCTCCTCAGAATAAGGCCGCCCAACACCTCGGCCAGGCGCCGGTCGTCGTTGAACATGGGCATGCGGCGCAACCGATCGCCCTTATCGCCCAGCAACTCTTTCAACTCGATGTCAATCTCGTACAGAGTCTCGATGTGATCGCACACAAAACTTATGGGCACAACAAAGAGGCCACCGCTACGCTCGGACAGCAATCGCCGGGCCTCAGCCACCGTATCGGGTCCCACCCATGTGACGGGGCCTGTGCGGCTCTGAAAGGAGACAAAATACTCGCGGTCTGCGGCGACCATTTGCGCGGTCCGCCGTACCTGGTCAACGTATGGGTCTCCCTCGTCGACAAATTTCTGCGGCAGGGAATGGGCGGAAAAGAGGAGTGTATCCTCCGGGCCGATGTGGCTTTCGATATAGTCTTTCAGCAAAGCGGCGTATCCCGGCTCGTCGTGAAAATCGTTGATAAAGACCGCCTCCATTCCCGGCATCTCCTCCAAAACCCGCGTCGCTTCCGCAAACGAGGATCCCACGGTGGCGACGCTGTACTGCGGATACATCGGGACAAAGCAAACCTTCCGAAAACCATCCTCGTAGGCCTTCCTGACAGCGCTGCGGATGGTCGGACGAAAGTAGCGCATGCCGACATAACACTTAAAGGCATCCAGGTTACGGGACAGGTCCTGTTCGACCAAAGCGGCCTGCGCCGATGTCCATTTCATCAGCGGTGAAGCGCCGCCTATCAAGCCATAGTGTTCCTGAACTCGTTTGGAGCGCAGACGCGATATCAATTTGGCGAAAGGTTTTTGAAAAAGGCGCCCTCCGGGCAGGCGTATGAGGCTGCGATCGGAGAAAATGTTATACAGATATTCACGAATATCTCCGGGGGCATCGGGCCCGCCCATGGCCAGCAAAATCGTGCACCATCTGTCACTGCGGTCGACCATAACCTATATAGTCCTCGAAAAAGTGCCAGCAGTGGCTTGCCGGTCAGCGGTCAAGTAGGCGTCGAACAGCATCGCGATGTTGCGGACAAAAGTCCTGCCGAGCGGTGTGACGCGCACGCCGCCCTGGTCGACCAGCACCAGCTTATCGTCAACGAAGGCGTCGAGTGATTCGTGTTCAGCGGCGAAGTATTCGCCGTAAGTGATTCCAAAACGCTCCTGAAAGCGGGCAAAGTCCAGCCGGAAATTACACATCAGGGAGGCGATGACATATTGCCTGACCAGGTCATCGTTGGACAGACTCTTCCCACGATAAACGGCCAGCCCGTGCTCGCTCACCGAACGCTTGTAGCTGTCGACTTTCGAGACATTCTGGAAGAAAGAATCCGCCACATAGCTGATAGCCGACATACCCAGCCCGACCATCTCCGGCGCCGATTGCACGGTATAACCCATGAAATTGCGGTGCAGACGGCCGTCCTGCTGGGCCAGAGACAACTCGTCTTCCGGCAGGGCAAAATGATCCATGCCTATCTGCCGGTACCCGGCCGCCGTCAGGCGCTCTACGGCCGAGGCGAAAAGCTCATATTTCAACTCCGTCGGCGGCAGCTCCTCTGGATTGATTTTCGCCTGGTTCGCCTTGAGGGACGGCAGAAAGGCAAACGAATATATCGCCAGCCGATCCGGCCGGAGTTGCAGTGTCAACTCCAGAGTGCGATTGAATCGCTTTAGGGTCTGACGGGGTAGACCGTATATCAAATCGAAGTTGACGCCCTTGAATTGCAGGGTCCGGCAATGGTTCAGGATCTTCTCCACCTGCTCGAACGACTGAATCCGGCCTATGGCTTCCTGGACCTCGTGGTCAAAGTCCTGCACGCCTAGCGAGACACGATTCAAGCCCCTGCCGGCCAGGAAGTCCAGCTGCTCGAGAGTGGTGACCCGAGGGTCAATCTCGATCGACTTTTCGCAGACATCGGTCGGACGGAACAGGTGGTCAATACGGTCAAGGATTCTGCCCAGTCCGGGAATGCCTATGAAGGTCGGCGTGCCCCCGCCAAAATGCAACTGGGAGATCCTGTTGCGCTGGCCCAGGTGCGATGCGGCGCACTCGATTTCCCTCACAAGCGAATCCAGGTAGGCATCCACGCTGGCCTGTTTTTTGACAACCGAGGTGTTGCAGCCGCAGTAGTAGCAACGCTTCCTGCAAAAAGGAATATGGCAGTAAAGGGCCGTGGGTTGATCCGGCGACTGCGAAGCGGCCGAAAGGGCCTGTCGGTATTCATCCACACCGACATCCTGACCCCAGACAGGGGCGGTGGGGTAGCTGGTATAACGCGGCCCCGGCCGATCGTATTTTCTCAGAAGATCAACGGGGACCTTGGTCGAAGTCACGTTGTCCGGCACGATTGCCTCCGATAGTTGTGGACCGTCTCCACCAGAGCCTGAACGGACTCCAGCGGTGTCTTCGGCTGGATACCATGACCAAGGTTGAAAATTACGGAGTCGAGGTTATCCATGGAGTCGAGAATGCGGGTGGCGCGTTCGACGACGTGCTCAGGTGTGCCGAACAAAACCGCCGGGTCCAGGTTGCCCTGCACCGACTTGCCGGACAGCGCCCGGGCGACCTGATTCATATCCACGCGGTAATCAACACCGATTACTTCACAATCGATGTCCTTCAAAGCATCGAGATAGGGCGAGACGTTGTTTACAAAAAACAAACGCGGCACCCGCGCGGACTTCAAGCGGGTGAATATGCGATTGACCAGTCTTGCCGACCAGTCGGTAAAGTCGTCCCGGGAAAGGATGCCACCCCAGCTTTCGAAGATCTGGACAGCCTCGGCCCCGGCGGCGACCTGCGCCTGCAGATAGCGCCCGATGACGTCGGCCAGAAGTTCCAGCAGTTGTTCGGCCGCCCGGGGATGCTCATGAAGAAAGCGTTTGGGTGCATCGAAGTTCTTGGATCCCTTGCCCTCAATGAGGTAACAGGCCAGTGTAAACGGAGATCCCGCAAAGCCTATCAGTGGCACCTGCGGCATAACCTGTTTTATCCGGCGGATACCTTCCAGAACGAAAGGCAATGTTTCTTCCACGTCGACGTCTTTGAGCCTGTTGACATCATCGGGGGATTTGATCGGGTTCTTGATCTGAGGGCCTCCCGACGGAAAGGATACATCAGCGCCCATCGGTTCCAGCACGGTCAGGATGTCGGAGAAAAGAATGGCAGCGTCGAATCCGAACCTCTCGACCGGCTGGCGCACGACCTCGGCAATGAGCTGCGGCGAACGGCACAGCTCCTGAAACGTGGCTCGCTCTCGCACGGCCCGGTATTCCGGCAGATACCTGCCCGCCTGCCGCATTATCCAGATGGGAAGGCGGCCTTCGTTGCGACCGTAGCAGGCTGATATGAAACTGCTGGCGGTCACGTCCATGCGTGCGCCTCCCTGGATATGGCTTCGCCCAGCTTTTCGGCGGCCGCCTCCAGAGCATCATCATCATGAGCGGCCGAAATGAAACAGACTTCATAGCCGGACGGCGGCAGGTAAATACCCGTATCGAGAATACTTCCATGAACCCGGTTATAGTGGGAAATACCGTCGGGGTCGATAGCCGCTGATGAGCGCGGCAACTCTTTTTGGAACACGATCCAGTAAATGGAGGCTACGCCCGCGATATTGACGGCACTGCCATTGAGTCGGGCCATTATACGTCCGACAAACTGACGGTTTTTCCTTTCGAGTTGCCGATGAATATCGCCATCGGCCAGCTTTTCCAGAGTGGCCAGACCCGCCGCCATCGCGACCGGGTTACCCGACAGCGTTCCCGCCTGGTAGACGGGCCCGAGCGGTGACAGCAGGTTCATTATCTCGGTCCGCCCCCCGAAGGCTCCGACCGGCATGCCGCCGCCGATAATCTTTCCGTAAGTGATCAAATCGGGAGTAATGCCATAGTACCCGGCGGCGCCGGTCATTCCCAGCCGGAAGCCGGTAATCACCTCGTCCAGAATCAGCAGGGCGCCGTGCCGCTCCGTCAATGAACGCAGCAGCCTCATGTAGTCATGACGCTGAATGAGCAGACCGTTGTTGGCCGGAATACCCTCTATAATCGCGGCGGCCAGACGGTCGCCGTGTTCGGCAAAAAACTGTTCCAGGGCGTCCTCATCATTCAGCGGGAGTACGGCCGTGTGGTTTGTCGATGCTTCCGGGATGCCCGCCGACGACGGTTGTCCAAAAGTGGCCAGTCCCGAGCCGGCGCTGACGAGAAGATGGTCGCAGTGACCGTGATAACAACCCTCGAATTTCAGAATCAAATCTCGCCGGGTAAACCCGCGCGCCAGTCGGATGGCCGACATGACCGCCTCGGTGCCCGAAGAAACAAAGCGAATGCTCTCGATAGCATCGACTTTACTGCTGATAAAATCGGCCAGCCGGTATTCCAGCTCGGTGGTAGTTCCGAACGTCATGCCGCGGCCCACCTGCGTGCGGACCGCCTCGACGACGTCGGGATCGGCGTGCCCGAGGATGAGTGGTCCCCACGAGCAGCAGAAATCCAGATACCGGTTGCCATCGACATCCCACACATATGCTCCCTGACCGCGCTCGATCAGGCGGGGGTTTCCCCCGACCGATTTGAACGCCCGAACCGGCGAGTTGACGCCCCCCGGCATCACCTGCTGTGCTCGTTCAAAAAGCTGTCTGGATTTTTCGGTTTTAAGCATAGTGCCACTCGTTTTTCAAAATGTCCCTCAAATGATATGTCAGAATTATCGAAGCCCCGGCCCGGGTTATGGCCGTAAGGTTTTCAAAAACCATCGCGCCTTCATCCACCAGTCCGGCCTGGGCCGAAAGTTTCACGGCGGCATATTCACCCGACACATTGTAGGCCGCCACCGGCAGGCGGCTGCGCCGCTTGAAGTCGGCGATGACATCAAGATAAGCCAGAGCGGGTTTGACCATGACGATGTCGGCGCCTTCTTCTTCATCAAGACGCAACTCCCGGAGAGCTTCCGTGCGGTTGCGGTAATCCATCTGGTAGCCTTTGCGGTCTCCCTTGCCCGGAGCCGACTTGGCGGCTTCGCGAAACGGGCCATAGTACGTAGAAGCATACTTGGCCGTGTAAGCCATGATAACGGTATTCACCAGACCTTCGGTTTCGAGGGCCTTCCGAATAGAGCCAATGCGCCCGTCCATCATATCCGACGGCGCCACGCAGTCACATCCCGCGCGGGACAGAGCCAGGGCCATGTCGGTGAGGGCCTCCACCGAGCGGTCATTGTCGATTTCACCGTCGACTGTCACACCGCAGTGGCCGGTATCAGTGTAGGCACACAGGCATACGTCGGCACACACAAACAAATCTTCTCCGAATTTCTGCTTTAATTCTCCCACGGCCCTCACCACCGGGTTTTTTTCATCCCGGGAAGTTGCGGCTTCGGTGTCTTTGCGCTCCGTGACACCAAACAGCATCACCTTGTCTATTCCCAGCGCCCGGTCTTCGGCCAGCGTGCGGGTCAGTTGGTCAACCGATTCACGATATATCCCCGACAGTCCTTTGATCTCTTCCCGGACTCCGGAACCGTCCGTCACGAAATAGGGCTGAATGAGATGCTTGATATCGAAGCCGTGCTCCGAGACAAGCTCCCGGATGAGGCGGTTGCGGCGCAGTCGACGGGGACGGTCGTTTAGTCGCATGGTAAATACTCCAAAACACGGTTTATCTCAGGATGTTCCATGGTTATGAAGTCGGACCAACCGAGTTCATCCATGCAAGCGGCCGTGGTGCGGCCGATGGCGATCGGTCTGGCGACCGGTTGGCCGAACTGCGCCCGGTAAGCGTCAATCGCCGACGGTGCCGTAAAAAGTATCCAATCGTCTTTTGACAGCTTTCGCACCAGAGTCGGGTCTACCTTCCGGGGAGTGGTTTCGTAACATACAATCGCGTAATAGGGCACTTGCGACTCGCTGAAAAGTTCGGCAGGATCGAAGCTGATCTGCCGGGCGCGAGGATAGACGACGACGCCCGCCCTCTCGGGTAAAGAGGTCAGCAGTTCTTTGAACAAGGCGTGTCCGTAGGCCTGACTCGGCTGAAAATCGACGGAATTGACATACTGGAGAAGGCCCTCGGCGGTGCGTTGTCCCACGGCCGCCAGGCGAGTGTGACTGTCAATCCGCAGTCCTATCGCCTGCAGTCTTTGAAAAAAGGCGTCGACGCCGTTCCGACTGGTAAATACGAGCCAGTCGATTGACTCCACGGCCAGGCCGTCAGGCCAGTCGAAGTCTACAGCGACACTCTCTGTCACCGGGATGGGTACAATCTCGACGCCCTGCTTATCCGCCAGCGCCCGCAATTGACCCAACTGGTCAGCGGCTCTGGTAACGCCTAAGCGCAATGCGGAACCCCTCTTGTCAACTTGTCATAGATATGGTCTATTGTCGAATTGACACTCGTGCCCTGTGCGTCGGCCTTGCACAGACCGATCCAGCGTGAATCCTGCGCAACACCGAGGACCGCTCGCAGACGCAACCGGTCGCCTTGCACTTCGGAATAAACGCCCAGCGGCAGGGAACAACCGGCGTCGAACCGGGCGAGCAGGCCGCGCTCGAGGGCGGCCTCGGTCCGGGCCCGGGGATCGTCCAGCCCGGATACCACTTCTTCCGTGTCGGAATCGTCGTCTCGAATCTGCATTCCCAGGATTCCCTGCGCGGGTGCCGGCAGGAAGACCTCGGGTTCGAGTAATACCACTTCGAGGTCGGAAACGTCCAACTCCAGTCTGGTGACTCCGGCAGCGGCGATAAGGATGGCATCATACTGTCCCTCGCGCAACTTGCGGATTCGGGTCGGCACATTTCCACGAAGACTGTCTATTTTCAACTCGGGGTTGAGGCAGGCAATCTGGCAGGCCCGGCGCGCCGAACTGGTGCCGATTTTGCCTCCCGGTCGAACAGGCAACAGCCCCCGGCCGTTTGCGGCTTCACGCCGGATCAGAAGCATCTCCCTTCGGTCGGCCCGATAGCCAATGGCGCCGAGCTTGAGGCCGCGCGGCTGAGTGGTCATCAGGTCCTTCAACGAGTGAACAGCGAGGTCGATTTGACGGGCCAGCAGGGCTTCCTCCAACTCTTTGGTGAAAAAACCCTTACCCTCCATTTTGTCAAAGGAGAGGTCGTCTATACGGTCTCCGGACGTCGCAATTACTTTGATCTCGACCTTGTCGACGCCAAGTTCGGTCAGTCTGGACTGGATATACCGAGCCTGGAACAATGCCAGATCCGAACCGCGCGAGCCGATAACAATTGGCCGCGCGCTCATACCGCCTTTTTCCGGTCGGGAATAGACTCGCTGAGAGATAACGCCGTGCGGAGCTCAACCAGATGGTCCGACAGCAGTTTTACCGGCTGGAAAGATGAATGACCGATCAGTTTTGTAACCAGACGCCGCACGGCTTCACGGTCGTCGTCGCCCAGTGCCGTGACTTTCTTCTCGAACAGGTCGTCCAGCGCTTTCTGAGCCAGCTCCACCGCCGCGCGGTAGCTTTCGTGGAAAATGGGTTTCAGCGACAGTTGTATCCGGCCCGACAGAAAGCTGTTGACCGACTGACGGACGATGTCGTCGGCTTTGCCGGCTTCGACAAACTTTTTTCGGAGGCTGTCCTGGTTTCGGGACTTCAAGGCCGCAATATCCATGAACATCACGCGTTCGCTGTTTTCAAAAGCCGCCGAGAAATCACGGGGAACGGCCAGGTCGATGCATACGATGGGCTTCTCACCGACCGGGAGTTTTTTTATGAAATTTTCATCGAAAACCCTCTCTGTCGCGGCTGTGGCGGATACTATTGCATCCACCGCCGGCGGACTGGCCAGAAATTCCTCCAGGGAGACGGCATCACCGCCAAAGTCACGGGCCAGTATCTCGGCTTTTTCAATAGTCCGGTTGACTAAAAGCAGCTTCCCGGCCCGCGACCCTCGAACATACTTGGCCATCTTGGCCGTCATCGGACCGGCTCCCACTAGGGCGATGGTCGGGTTGTCTCTGTGGCCGAGGGAATCGGCAAGAGCCTCATAAGCCAGCGCGGCCATCGAAGACGAACCGCGACCCAGGGCTGTCTCGCGCTTTACTTTCTTGGCAACTACCAGGGCTTCCTCGGCCAGCCTGGTAAGAACCGGCCCGGCGAGGTCGACTGCGACAGCATCCTGATAGGCCTGTTTCAGCTGACCCGTAATCTGCGTTTCGCCCATGACCAGCGACTCGAGAGACGATGCCGTTCTGAAAAGGTGAGTGATGGCTTCTTTGCCGGTGAGATGGTAAAAGTCGTTCGGGAAAAAGT
>JAOUEU010000084.1 GCA_029858555.1 Candidatus Zixiibacteriota bacterium | reverse complement strand
CACCGGCGCCCAAGACTGCCATGATAACAATCAATATCAACAGGTACTTGAGAATCTTCACGTTTTCTCCCGGGAAGTAGTACAGTTCTACAGACTTAAACCGAGCTCTGGTCCCGTAGTTCTCGCTCATTTAACTAAATCGGCCACCATGACGCAAATTTAAAAACGCGCGACGGTGTTTTAGCTGCAAACGGTATGCCCCGGATGCGGATACTCGGCAGACGATAAGTCGTTTAAATCGAGTCACTTACTGTCAGAGAGCAGTTTGTCAGGAGTAGCCCGGGTGCGCCCGCAGGCTACAGGCGGCGATACCACGGAACAGTATCTGCTGTCTACCATGAGGTTAGAGGTTTTACAAGATTTGAACAGTGTGCGCAAATCGAACAGTTTCCGGTGAGGTGGGACAGTGGCGGTGCCAAGTACAGGTCATGATGTTCCGGAAGTCAGAACGGCCCGTCAGCCACTATACTCGCCTGTGATTTTCTCGAAGGTTGTCATCCACTTGTCGAGAGTACTCTCCCGGCTGAATTTGTGCGCCGTGTCAGCAGCGCGGTTTTGCAGGGCACGGTATATCTGCACATCATCCATCAGGACCGTCATCTTGTCGGCCAGAGACCGGGGATCATGGGGGTCAATGAAGTAGCCGTTATGACCATCCCGGAGCATGTCGGGAATGCCGCCCACTTTGGAAGCGATCACGGGTGTGCCGGCGGTGAAGGATTCTATCACCACCTTTGGCAGTAATTCCGAGAAGGACGGCAGCAGGAGGGCGAAAGCGCCGGTGTAATAGGGTTGCAGATCGTCGTTCCTCACGTAGCCGACGTGGTTGAGTTGATCGGCCACGCCGAATTGCCCGGCCAGTTTGACAACATCGGCATACTCATCGCCTTCTCCGACGATATCGACGACGACCTTGCGGTCGGGGCGGGTTTTCTTCAGGATGGCCAGAGCCCGGACGATAAGTTGCAGATTCTTGTTCCGGTCGATCCTGCCCACAAAGAGGAAATGGTTGCGCGAGATGTCTTTTGGAGCCGGTTCTTTGACGATCTGGTTTTCAGAAGTCGTAAAGGTGCTGGGCAGAAGATACACCTTGTTCGGTTTGTACCTGTTCAGTTTTTCAGCGTAGGGCGTGGCCACCGTGGCGAGAGCATCGGCCCGGGGGAACACGAAAGCGCCGACGGCCCGGCGGTAAATCCGGGTAAACAAAAAATACGGATAGCACAGCCGTCGCAGCAGGGATTTCCGACCGGAGACGATAACGTCTTGAACCCAGTCCAGTGAGTAGTGATAGACCAAAGGAATCTTGAATTTCCGGAGCGTCAGCAGGGGAGCCATACTGACTTCGGACGGTCCTTTCATCAGGACGATATCGATGCCATGTTCAGCGACGATTTTTCGGGCCATCCTGGCGGTGCGGATCATGGCCGCTACCGGCGGCGGGAAGGTCGCCCACTGGACGATTTTACCGAGCGAGAAACACCTGACGCGCGGGTCTATCAGGGTCCAGGCGGCCTCCACACGGTCGCGCTCGAGGAACTCGGCCAGCAAGTAGAATTCCAGCCGTTCGGGCAGGGCGTTGAACTCTTTGGGCGAGCCGCCGGTGGTGTAGTGCCTGCCATTAACGTGGTAGCATCTCTTGTATGTAATAGTCAGCAGTTTCATCCGGCTTCAGTCTTCCCTGCCATGAGTTCATAGTAGTCCTGGTATTCGTTAAGGCACCGCGCCAGAGAGAATTTCTCGGCGGCCCGGCAGGCGGCGGCCCCCATAGAACGGCGGAGGTCGCTATCGTCGATGAGCCTGCCCAGTTGTTCGCAGAAATCGCCCAGATTGCCCGATTCGAAAAGGAAACCGGTTTTTCCGTGTTCAATTATCTCACCGTTACCGCCCACCCGCGAGGCAACTGCGGGCAGACCCAGGGCCTGATACTCGATTAGGGCGTTGGAGAGGCTTTCCGAAATCGATGGTAGAACGCCGATATCGGCGTGAGCCAGTATCAACTCGGGACGTTCCTGTCGGCCCAGCAGATGGAAGCGGGCTTTGAGATTCAGATGTTCAATCTGTTTTTCGAGATAGGGCCGGTGGCTGCCTTCGCCGATAACGACGAAATGCACGCGGGGGTTTCGCTCGGTAAACCACGCGGCGGCGGCAATCAGCAGAGAGATGTTCTTTACCGGACGCAGGTTGGCCACCGTGGCCACGACGATATCGTCCCGGGATAGACCCAGGGCAGACAGCACCGGCGGCGGGGGGGTCGAATCGGCGGAAGTCGGCCGGTCGATATTGAGGCCATTGTAGATGACGGTGATTTTCCTGGCCGGGATGCCTTCTCGCTGGGCCACAAAGCTCGCCAGAGCGTGAGAGTTGCAGATAACTCCGTCATAGCGGTGGCGGATCAGGCGGAGGATTTTCTGTTTCGCTCGCTGCGGTTTTTCACTGGTTATGAAACCCCGGCGTGATGTCAGCAGGCGCGGCTTGTGATTAACCAGCGCGGCGACAGCCGTCAGCACCACCGAGTCGAAATAGTGGGCGTGAATCAGGTCGAAGTTCTGTTCCCGTAGGTAGGTCGCTAAGCGACGAATTGCGGGCAAGATCGACAGTCGGAGCAGTCCGGGTGCAAAAAGCACTCTGACAGGAAAAGACAGGGGGTTGTTCTGCAGCCACTCGGAATCACGCAGGCAAATCAGGTGAGCTTCGAACCGGCTTTTGTCAAGGCCATTCATGACGGCCAGCAGTTGCTTTTCGGTGCCGGCCGACGGCGTGGCGACGGTATCTATCACGAAGGCTATTTTAATCATTTTGAGCGGCTCCGTCTGACAAGACCAGCCGGTAGATATCACTCAGTTTTTGCATCTGGAGTGTGAATGAGAAAGCTTCCCTGATTCTCTCGAAGCCATTTTCGACATAGCGCCGCCGTCTTTGCTCGTCGTCCACCTGCAGCAGGGCCTCAGCCAGAGCGGAGCTGTCTCTGGCCGGCACCAGGTAGCCGTTGTAGCCATTTTCTATTATCTCCGGAACGCCGCCGACGGCGGTGGCAACGACGGGGACCCCGACGGCCAGGGCTTCAAGCACGATATTGGGCAGCCCTTCCGACAGCGAAGGGTTGACGAGAATATCCGCACCCTTCAGGCAGCCTATCAGGTTTTTCTCGAAGCCGGGACATATGATGTTCGTTTCGCCGCCGCCGGTTTTTATGAGCCGCCTGATTCTGTCAAGGTCCGGCCCGTCGCCGAAAAGGATGCAATAGAAGTGCGGGTTGCTTTTCACGACTTCGACCGCCGCCTGGATGAGGTACTGCTGGCCTTTTTCATAGGAGAAACGGCCAGCGCAGACGGCCACGGCGGCCCGGCGGGGGAGATTGAATTTCCGGCGCAAATCGACCGGGTCCACACCCGTGAATTGATCCAGCTCCACGGCGTTGTGGACGACCGATATTTTGCCGGGGGAAACCAGGAGCCGTCGCAGGCGACGCTTCTGGGCATGCGACACGGCCACGATGCGGTCGGCGAAGCGCAACACGATCTTGTCCGCGAAGTGATAAAAACGAACCTTGAGATTCTCCCGTGTCCAGCCGCGCGAAAAGGCAATCCATCGGGCGCGGGTTTTCCTGACGGCCCGGTAACCAATGATGTTGGTGCGGTAGTCATGGGTGCATAGAATATCGATGCCCGACTGGACGAGATATTTCCTGACGAGCTTGATGGAGGCGGTATCATAGGCGCTCTTCACGTTGAACAGATGGACCGCAATGGCATCGACGGCGGCCCTGTCCAAGAGGTCCGGCTGGCGGCCCTTCTCGGCGAACGAGCCGAGGATGATATCAAATTCGGAATTGGCGGCGGCCTTTGCATGATAATGCAGTTGGCGTTCAGGGCCGCCGTAGAAATTCGTTGCCCGCAGATGTAGTACGCGATACCTGCCCATGACTATTTCCTGTCCGTTCTCACCCAGCCCATCTTCTTGTGTTTGAAGACCGCCTTCAGTTGCACCAGGAAGTACCAGATGGCATACTTTGGTATGTGAACAAGGGCCTTGATAGTGGCGCTCTTGCTGGGTACGAAGGCGATACCCAGCAGGAGGTAAACAACCAGCAGCGCCGCGAGAGCGGTCCCCCACAGGACGTAAAAGAGTCTCTCACCGGCGGGAGCAAGCAAGGAGAGCAAAATGGCGATCACCGCCAGGTAGATCAGCGCCGGTCGGCTCAGCAGAAGGAAAGAAAAAGCCAGTTCGGCCAATTTCCATCGCCGTCTCAGCAGGGCGGTCTTCAACAGCGACAGGGCCTTTTGCCGGATGAGCAGGAAAGTTCCCGACGCCCAGCGCATCTTCTGGTCGCGGGACTGATCGTAGCTGGACGTAGCCGCCGAAAGAACGGCGCTCCGGTGCGAGAAATCGATCCGGATGCCATTCTCGAGCAACTTGACCGCATAATCCACATCTTCGGTGATCGAGTGGGAATCCCAGGGGTATTTATTGAGGACTTCGGCGGAGATGGCCATGCCCGTGCCGCGCAGAAGGATCGGCAGGTTCAGGATAGCCCGCGGCTTATAAAAGAGAAGGTTTTCCACGACACTGGCCATGTGTTGCAGATGAGCCAGCGGGGTGTCCTTTTCTCCAGTGAAGCCGTAGTAGAGCTGGACGGCGCCATAGCCGGCCTGGAGCGATCCGGCCATAGCTTCAAGCATGTCCGGCTGAACCCTGGTATCGGCGTCGACGACGGCCACCGCGTCGAACCGCTCAAGATCATACTGAGCAATAGCCCATTCAAGAGCATATCCCTTGCCGCGTTCGACCGGGTTGTCCCTTGCGAGAACCTCGACACCCTGCCCGGCCGCCAGCGCGGCTGTCTGATCCGTGCAATTGTCGGCGATCACGACGATGCGGACGGGGCCGGTTGGCCGGACCTGCCGGAGGCTGTCGATAGTCGGAATGATTACGTTTTCTTCGTTATGGGCGGGAACCAAAACCAGGAAGCGGCACTCGCGCGATAAAGGGGTATATGTTTTCCGACCGACCGCAGCCACGGCTGCCAGGAAGTAGAGGTAGCCTACGGTCAGGGTGAGAATGACCAGAAGAGCGGCAGCGATAATCTCGATCACAAACAATGCCGTGTTCCTTATCTTATGACGGCTGCGGGCGCCGGACTCTGGAAATAACATACTGGTACTTACCGGACGGCGCCCGTTCGATCCGGGTCACGTACTGCTTTTCATAGCGCAGGCCGGGTCCAAGAGTTTCGGAGAATCTTTGTACCAGCTTATTCAGTCCGGGTTCGAAAGAGCCCGGGGAGGCCTCGACACGGATGACAATCCTGTTCAATGCCACCTGCTCAATCTGCACGCGAGCGTTGATATCGGTCTGTTCGACCAGATGGGTCACCTTGATGCCGCTGATGCCGGACCCGTCGGGTCGCCAGATAGTGCTGACCTCCCGGCCCTGAATATTGCGGAGGCGGGGTGAGCTGAGGCCACAGGAGCAGGCGGACGGGTCCAGTTCGGCATAATCCCCGGAGTGGTAGCGGATCAAGGGCATACCCAGGTTCAAAAGGTCGGTGACGAGAAGTCGGCGCAGGCCGGAAGCGCTGTCGGTTTCAACAGTCTCCAGGTAGACGCTGTCGGTAAAGACATGTTGACCCTGGTGAACCGGACATTCCACAGCCACAATGCCGTACTCACGGGCCCCGTAGCGCTCGTACACTTCGTCAGCCAGGACAGCTTTGATCTTGTTCCTCTGAAAATCGTGGAGAGGCTCGGCGGTCGTGGAGAGAACCGGCACTCTGACGCCTGAGACCTCACCGGCCTCGATTCGCTGCGCGAGATCATGGGCCAGGGAGGGATAAGCGGATACCAGGGGCGGCTGATAGCGGCGGGTCTGGTCGACAAAAGCCTGGTAGTTTTCGTTGGAGAGCCGGCTGACATCCATGAAGTATTGCCGCTCAGCCCAGTGCCTGACCAGGCGGGCTTTCCAGCCGAAGGGCATCAGCACATCCGGCGTGGCCCCCCAGAGCCAGCCATGCCATTGACCATCCCGCCATCCGAAGTAACGAGCCCAGGCCAGGTCGATACCCCGACGATGGGTCTGGCAGCGGCGGCTTCGGAAAAAAGCAAGTTGTTGTCCGGAGGTGCCACTGGTCTGCGCGGTACACATCTCACTTCTGGGCAGGCACAGGATGGCGTCCATGTTGTCGATAAGATCGCTCTTGGTCAGTTCGGGAAGACGAGCCATGTCCGAAAAGTTTTTTATGTCGCCGGGCCGGAAACCGACCTGGTGGTATCGTTGCCGGTAAAAACGGCTGTTGTTGTAGGCGTAGTCGACCAGGCGGGTCAGGGCCGCCAGCTGCCTGAAGAGCAGTTCGTCAGCGGAGCGGAACATATTTTCTCGGGTGCTCTGAGCGTAGCGATACATGGCTCTTTTGCCCCGGTGCAGGGTGAGGGCCCAGCGGCCCAGCCCGGCGAGGAGTTCAGCAGGTGTTCTCATATTGTTCCTTATCAATTCCTTGACTTGCCGCCTGCTCAGTTGCACGGTCTAACGCCAGGAGGGGCAATTGCTTTTTCGACAGCGCGTTACATATGATTATCGGCCATATACGGATGTCTTTTATAATTAGGAAGTTACAACACCGTTGTCAAGGAGACTAATCGTGCTGCCCAGCCGGTAAGGAGGCTTCGCCGGTCGGTGTTTCGACGGCGGTTTCGCCTGCCGGCTTTCGTCCTTCGAAGCGGATTTTGACGAGGTTGGCTATAACGGCCAGGAATCCTGCAAATACATACCAGTTGAAACGGTACAGGTTGTGGCTGAACAGCCCTTGCACGAGGAGCATGATAAGTCCCAGTTTTACGGCCTCGGTTGTATAGAAGATGAAATCCGGAGGACTGTCCGACTCCAGATATTTCCAACGTACGTACTTGATGTTCTGCACGAAGCGGACGAGAAAGAAAGTGAAGGCGATCACCCCGAGCAGGCCAAGTTCCCCGACCAGCTTGCCGACAAGGTTATGGGCGTCGGTCCAGTCGCCGCCACTGGCGCGATGATGCCAGCCGAAATTCCCAATGCCAATACCGGTAAGCGGGTTATGAAGAAGGAACTGAAAACCCAGGATCAAACCGTTGATGCGCCCGTAGGCAGACGCTCCGGCGCCATATTCATCTTCCTGTCCGACCGTGAGGATAGTTAGAAAGCGCTCCTGGTACTGCTCGGGCATGGCGGCAGCGACCACCGCCACGACGGCCAGGACTGCGGCCATGGCACGAATCCGGTGGCGGGAATGCCAGCCAATCAGCAGCATGAGGACCAGGGCTCCGACCATACCGCCCCTGGAACCGGTGAGAATGATAGTCCACAGGCAGCAGCCTAACATACTCAGCATTAACAACTTTAGCAGAAAACTCTTGTGCGCCTTGGCAAGATAGAACAGGAAGGGGATACCCATTATGAGCGAGTTGGACATGGTGTTGGGGTCGACGTAGTCCTCGCCGAGCGAACGTGCCCGCTGGATACCCTGTTTGAATTCAAACTCCCCGGAGTAGTAGAGAACGGCCGACGAAATCGCCAGGAAGGCGACGGATAAAGCATACAGGACGATCACCGCCTTGAGTTTGCCGGGTGTGTCAGCTATTCGAACGAGCAACACATATACCAGGAATATCCTGAAGAACTTGAAAAACTGGTCCCAGGCCGTCTGCAGATCGCTGGCTCCCAAAATTGAGACGAAGGCGGCGGCCAGCAGAGCCAGGAAGGCGTAATCGAGGTGGAACAACTCAAAACGCTTTTTCACAAAAGCGATATTTATGGCCAAGCCCGTGATGACCAACACGGCAATGATTTTCTCGTAAGGCAAGGGAATACGGCTCATGATGGGAAAAAGTTCGTTGGGATTCAGAAAGAAGATCAAAAGGTACGCAAACAGCCCGGCAAAGGGGAATTTGACCGCGGCCGCCACGAACAGCAGCCCCGCCACCAGGATAAAGGGCAGCCAGTGATAGGGGGAAGGCAGAGCCAACATAAGGGCGGATATCACCATGAAGACGAAAAAACCTGCGAAGTACAGGTGCGCAGCCTTCAGATAGACCCGCGTGTGGCGACCACTGCTATCCCGTGTAACTTCCATCGTATCCGTCCAGATCCTGTGCTTATCAATATTATCGTAAAAATCACCAGCCTGGTTAAATATAAGGGTCCCCCGCCGCCAGTCCAATACTATTATGGACAGTTGCCCTCAGGTGTTGTCGTGGAGTCTGGAGATAGTAAAGCGGTGCTTTCCGCCGGCGGTCGGCTGAATATGCTGCGTGCGGATTATTTCGAGCGTGACGCCGGGACCGACCTTCTCGATAACAGCTCGCCTGAGGAAGGCAACATCGACTTCATCGGTCCGGGGAACGATGTAGAGCCGCAGGTCGGTGGGAGTTTCCTGCACGAGCTGGAACTGCCTGATTTCGGGGCGGCCGTAGAAGAGGTGAGTAAAAAATTCCCCGTGTATGTACTGGCCGTTGACGACAATCATATCGGATATCCGCCCGTGGATTCTTTCAAGCAGGGGATAGGTACGTCCGCAGGAGCAAAGGCCCTCTTTGACCGAGGCCATGTCGCCGTTGACATAACGGATGAAGGGAAAATAGCGATTGGTGAGGTCCGTCACGGCCACCTGTCCCATCTCACCTGCCGGCAGGGGGTGGCCATCGTCGTCGACGACCTCGACGATCCTTCCCGAGGCGAAAACGTGCAGACCCCGGTGGGTCGGGCACTCGGCGGCTATGTTGTTGGTCTCGCGGGATCCATAGAAATCATACACCCTGGTCCGGAAAGCTCCCTCGATGGCGTCACGCTGGAAATCAAGGAGCATCTCCGCCGAAGAGCGGACGGCCACCGGCCGGAAAGCCAGGGGCACGGTGCGGTTGATATGCTCGGCCACGTGGTGCAGTGAGGATGCGTAGCCGTATATATATTTTGGCTTGAAACGGTTGATCACGTCGATGAAGCCCGCCACCGCCTGGCCGGTCATGGCGAACGAGTTCAGTTGTTTTACGCGGTTGAGGCGCAGCATCAAGCGGTCATAGCGGGAGGCGTCTTTGAGGTCGCGGTCGGCTCCCCAGAAGACGGCCGTCTTATCGCCCGACCTGATGCCCATCCAGTCCTGGAACAGAAGGCGGCTGGCAGTGCTGAAAGCGGCGTAATCCCGGTCATGGTAGAAGTGCACCGGTTCGCCGGTGGAGCCGCCGGATGCATCCGGGCTGTGCCCGACGGCGTCATCGCAGAGAATATGCTTCCAGTTCTCCTGCAGATCCGGGCGGCGGAGGAGCGGAAGCTGTAGGAGAGACGACCGGTGAAAATGCTCGTCTACGGTGATTCCCCGGCGGGACCAGAGATCGCGGTAGTAAGGCGAGTGGTCGCGCGCGTGAGGGAGTATTTCTCGAAGCCGGCGGGTCTGCAGGTTCTGCAATTCCTCCGGCGGAAGGTATTGCTCCTTCTTCAGTTGGGCCAGCTTGCGATATATGCCGGTGCCGTTTCGAAAATCTATCATGCGAAAGAGGGCAGTGTGGAAGAGGTTATAGGCGGACATCTCAGTTTTCTTCCTTCTGTCGCCGCAGAAGCGGGAGCAGCTTGTTCTTGCCGAATATCAGGAGGTTGCCGCGCACTGTGCCGGCACTGGCCGTCACGACAATGTGTTTTCGGACCAGATTGGTCCAACGAAGCTTGTAGTCGTAAGCCATGCCGCCCAGATCGTACTCCCAAGTCCCCTCTCGATTCATGAGGTCCTGGATCATGAATACTTTCAGGGAATTGCCGGGGCCGAGTTTCTGGTACTCCGGGTCCATATCGGTGCGAATGGCCGACAGACTCTTTTTGCCTTTCAGGCAATATTCGAAGGCCGTCAGGATGCCGTTGACTCTCAGCCCCCACACTTCCCAGAGCCCCGCCTGCGCTGCGTCGCGGCTGAACTCACGGTAGAATGAGCACTGCTCGGGTGAGGATTTGAGGTCGGTACCGGCCTCACCTTTCCAGCTGCGAGCTGAGACGTCCACCAGTTCATCGAATATAGTATTGAGCTTCTGGAAGTCGGTCACTTTGCAGACCTCAAAAGAACTTTCTTTTTGCAGCTTGTTAAGCCGGGTGGTGAGGTTGGTGCGGAACTGCCGGGGCAAGGTTTTACGGAAGCTGTCCCAGTCGGGTTCTGCCAGGAGATAAGGCGAGTGGCGGCCCGGCTCGACGTGATATTTGCCGCGGAGATGGTTCTTGAGGTAATCCAGGTAAGTGCGGGTGATGCCGGTCTCGGCCTCCAGGCCGCGCGTCACGACGAGATCAGGACCTTTGATTTGAAAGAGAGCGTCAAAGAACTCTTCGGGATTGGCGGATGGATGCATGATAAAGTTGCAGCGGGGACTAATACCCGAAGCCAGAAAAGCCAGGACTCGAGCAGGTATGCCCTTGACGCGCGCGCGCACCAGTTGCAGCGGGGCCACGGCAGTGAGCTGCCCGTCACGCCAGGCGGTCAGAATCAGCAAGTCGTCGCGGCGGCCGAGGTTGTTAATCCAGCACTCGAACCACTCGTGTCTCATGAAGGCGTGGTCGATCTCCGTGGCGGCGGCCAGTTCGTTCCAGGCCGGTTTCAGCTTGAGGAAATCGTCAAAGCTTTGGATGGTCTTGATCTTAAGTGACACCTGAACTCCCGTCAGGCACCCGGCCGGGCCGACTGCCTGGTGATTCTCTTCAAAACACGATTTTTGTCAACATCATCCATGACCCGCCACCAGAAACCGGCCATCGAAAACACTCCCACCACGACAACTTCGGCAATAAAGCCCCACCAACTCTCAGCCGTAAACCAGTAGTTTATGGCCAGACCGACCGGCAGGGCAAAGATTACGCTGGTGAGACTCACTTTGAGCGTGTCGACGTAGAATTGCCTCAGGTCGGCTTTAATCATCTTATGGAATATGTAGGGATAAATAAAGGTGTAAATGCAAACCTGCGGGATGACAGTGCCCAGGGCCACGCCGAACAAGCCCCAGAACCGCACCAGCACAACGCTGATGACGATCTTGGCAACGGCTTCAGCGCCGATGATATAGAAAAGTGTTTTGTGTTTGCCGGTGCCGAAGAAAACGGAGTTGGACATAATCTGCGGCAGGTAGATGCCGGCCGGAATAATGAGCAGATATAAAATTCGGACGGTTTCTTCGAAACCCGGTCCCATCCAGAGGAAGATGAAATCGTCCCCGAAAAGCAGGAAGCCGATGCAGACGGCGGTGGTCAAATAATACAGGTACTTGAAAAGCTTGCCCACCAGCCGCGCAATCTCACCGGTGTCGCTGGAGGCATCGAGATGGCTGACGGCCGGGGCCAGCGGCACGCCGATGGAACTGACCAGCGTGCGCAAATAGTTTATGAGTGTGGCCGCGATACTGTAAATAGTGACCGCCGAAGTCGACATAAAGGCGCCGATGATGACGTTGTCGGCGTTGAACAACGTCAGTAGGCCGAGGACAATCAGGAAGCTGAAAACGCTGTAGCTGAGCAGTTCGCGCAGGCGCTCCTTCTTGATAAACTTAAGGCCGTACTTCAATTGCGGCACGATTTTCTGCTGGGCGAACCGGCGGGCGGCGGTGTTGGTGACGGTGGTGGCGAGAGTAATCACGCCGAGTGTCAGCAGGCCGTATCCCAGGTGTACGAAATAGATTATGGCGAGGGCGTTGGCAACGGTGCGGACTATCTCGATGGCGTTGGAGACATCGTAGCGGTGGAACGGTCCGATAGCGGTGCTGGTCATAAAAAAGAAAGCGATGGCCTGGTTCAAACCGACCATGATCAGGAGGATACGCATCACTGAAACCAGGTCCGGCGAAACGTTTATTGCCCCCATGAAGAAGAAGGCGATCACAAAGGTGCCGATAATGGTCAGCACGCCGATGATACTGTAGATCAGGTTGCTGGAATTGAAGACCTCGTTGAGTTTCTGATAATCCTTCGTGGCGTAGTATTTCGGGAAGTGTCGGGCCAGGCTCTGTTTCATCCCGAAATCGAGAAAGCCCAGGTAATTTATTAACGAGAAGACAAGCACCCAGATGCCGTACTGCTCCTTGCCGAGGCCGTGCACCAGGATGGGACTGATAACGAAACCGACGGCCATGCGAGCGGCCATGGCGACGTAGTTGGAGAAGATATTTCTTACCAGACGCTGTACGGGGTTGGTCATGAGCGGCCTGCGAAAATTGCGCCCAGGGCGAGCATGCCCAGCGACAGGTTAATCTCTACATCGCTGCCTGCTTCGAGGCCGTGCCGTGGCAGGTAAAAAAGGTCAGCGGCCGCCGCCGGGCAGGGGCAGACACCCGGACGGGTTGTGAATCCCAGGGTGTAGCCCGTCTTTTGTGCCAGGGCGACAACGGCGTCGCTGACGCTGCCCTGCGGGTAGCAGATCGCGGTGA
>JAOUEU010000083.1 GCA_029858555.1 Candidatus Zixiibacteriota bacterium | reverse complement strand
CAATCAGGTCGGCCACAATCCGCATCGTCCGCGGCGATGTCGAAGCAAAACGGAAACGGCCGGTGTCGGTCATGATGGCCGTATAAAGCTGCTCGGCCACACCGGCATCGATTTCATAGCCGGCGGCGGCGAAATACTCAAAGGCCATCTCGCCGACCGAGGAGGCCGATGTGTTGAGCCAGTTGAGGGCGCCGAAGCTGCTATTATCGTAATGATGGTCGATATTGATAATCTTCACGCCGTCGGTGAGGTACCGGCTGGCCAGCCCGACCCGTGCAATATCGGGACACTCCAGAACCAGGGCCGTGTCCACGCGGAAATCGTCGGCGAATTCACTTACGTGTCGAATATCGGCGATATCCGGCAGGAACCGGTATTTCTCGGGAATATCACCGTCGCGCACCAGGAAGACGTCCTTGCCCAGGTGCCTGGCGTAGGCGGCGAAGGCCAGCTGGGTGCCGAGGGCGTCGCCATCGGGGTCGACGTGGGAGGCAACCATTATGCGCCGGGCAGCCTTCAGGAAAGCGGCAATTTCGGCCATGAGGGCGGCATCGTTTGCCGAGGGCTCGCTATTGTTCCGTATCGTTCTTGATCTCATTCAGCAGTCGCTCGATTTTTATACCTTCCTCAATCGAGGGGTCAAACTTAAAGGTCAGTTCCGGAACGCGCCGGATGTGGAGGTTGCTTCCGACCAGGCGGCGAATTCGTTTGCATTCGCGTTCAAGGAACTCCGTGGCGGAGCGCCGGGTTTCTTCGGAGCCGAGAACCGAATAGTAGACGGTGGCGTAGTGCAGATCCTTGCTCAGCCTGACATGGGTAATCGTGATCATGGCGGGGGCGCGATCCCTGTAGTCGGTATCCATGAGGCTTGAAATATCCCGCAGAATCTGTCCACTGAGCCGGTCCGATCTCCTGAATTGTCTCGCGTCCGTCAATATGTCTCCGTTCTGTAATCAGCCAGGACAACGTCGGGTGCCGCATCAATCTTGTTGATTATTTTTGCGGCAACCTGGTGCCCGTAGCGGCCTTCGTTGGACACCATCGCCACGCCGATCGTCGCTGACCGATAAATATCGTTGTCCCCCACTTCGGCCACGGAAATGTTAAAGTCGTTTCTGAGCCTGGCTATCAACGACTTAATAATGCGTCGCTTTTCCTTTAAAGACCCGACTCCGGGAAGCTCCAACCGTATCGTAAGAATAACCGTTACCAACAAAACTCAAGACTATAAAGTTCGCGCTGTCTCGACGACCTCAAAGGCTTCAATGACATCGCCGACCTTAATATCGTTATAATTTTCCAGCCCGATACCGCACTCGAAGCCTTCTTTAACCTCCTTGGCATCATCCTTAAATCGTTTCAGCGATTTCAAGGTGCCTTCGAACAGGACTACGCCGTCTCGAGTCAATTTAACCTTGTCGCGACGACTGATGCGTCCTTCCCGAACATAACTGCCGGCAATGACACCCACTCTGGGCACCCTGAACAGGTCCCGCACTTCGGCAACGCCGGCGAATTTCTCGGTGACCTCGGGGCTGAGCAGCCCGGCCAGCGCCTGCTTGATGTCCCGTTCGGCTTCGTAAATAATCGAGTACAGCCGAACATCGACGTTTTCATTTTTGGCCACTTCCCTGGCCCGGCTGTCCGGCGAGACGTGAAAGCCGATAATAATGGCATCGGAGGCTGCCGCCAGCAGGACGTCGGATTCAGTAATGGAGCCGACCCCGCGCCGAATGATGTGCGTGCGGACCTCATCGGTGGCAATCTTGCCAAGAGTGTCAGAGAGAACCTCCACCGAGCCGTCCACATCACCTTTGATAACCAGCCGCACCTCCTTGATCTGGCCTTCCTTAATACGGTCAAAGACCTTGTCCAGGGTGGTGTGTCCGAGCGTGCGGCGGGCGTCCTGTTCCCGTTTTATCTGGCCCCGTCTGAGGGAAATCTCCTTGGCTTCCTGGTCGCTGTGTACCGCGATAAAGGAATCGCCGGCCTGGGGCACGCCGTTGAGCCCGGTAATCTGGGCCGGAGTCGAGGGTCCAATCGAGGCGAGCCTGTCCTCGCGGTCATTCACAATCGTCCGAATGCGGCCGCTGTAGGTGCCGGCGCACACGGAATCCCCTATCTGGCACTGTCCTTTCTGGATGAGCACCGTGACCACCGGACCGCGACCCTTTTCCAGTTTGGCATCAATAACCACACCCTGCCCGCGAATGGTGGCGTCAGCCGTCAGATCCATCATCTCGGCCTGCAGCAGGATCATTTCGAGCAACTTGTCAATGCCTTCGCCGGTCTTGGCGGAGACCTCAACCATGATGTTCTTGCCGCCCCACTCCTCGGAGACAAGGTTGTGGCCAGACAGCTGGGTGCGGATGCTGTCGGGGTTGGCTGAGGGCTTGTCGATCTTGTTAATGGCTACGATGATGGGTACGTTGGCGGCACGGGCGTGATCGATGGCTTCGACTGTCTGGGGTCGCACGCCGTCATCGGCCGCGACGACCAGTACCACGATATCGGTGACCTGTGCCCCGCGGGCCCGCATCGCCGTGAAGGCCTCGTGGCCGGGAGTGTCCAAAAAGGCGATGCGCCCGGCGAGGTACTCCACCTCGTAAGCACCGATATGCTGAGTTATCGCGCCAGCTTCGCCGGCAACGACGTTGGTTTTGCGGATATAATCGAGGAGCGATGTCTTGCCGTGGTCGACATGGCCCATGACGGTCACCACCGGGGCGCGTTTTTCTTGTCGTTCTTGGTGCTCGTCTTCCCGGGCCGCATCACCGATCTCGGCTACCTGTTCCACTTCCATGCCGAACTCGGCGGCAACCATCTCGATGGCGTCCATGTCCAGGCGCTGGTTGATGGTGGCCATCATGCCCATCTCGAACAGCTTGGCAATGATCTCGGCGGGTTTACAGTCGATGGCGTTGGCCAGTTCCGCCACGGTCATAAATTCATTCACTTCGATGAGGTTGCTGGGGCCGCTATCGATCTGGCGGTCCTGTCCCGTGCCGTGGCGGTATCTTTTCTTGGTGCGCGAGCCGGTGAGGCGGGCCATGGTGGTCTTGAAGCTCTTGGCGACCTCATGCTGGTCAACGGGGTGTTTTTTTCTTTTGCGCCGTTCTTTCTTGCGCTGTTTTTTTTCAATTTTGCGCAACACACCGGCAACGACCGACGACGAGTTTATGACTTTGATACCACCTACCTGAGCAATCTTCTTATCAACGGCCTGCTTGACCTGGGCCCGGTGCTCCATGTCTTTCTTGGCTTCCTGCTTCTCCTCGGTGAACTTCCTGGTGACCGCCTCCACCATCTCCATCGTTGCGACGGACATGTGTGACTTCGGCTCGAAACCCAGCTCCTTGAGAATAGCCAGCATCGCATTCGAGGAGATATTGAACTCCTTGGCCAGTTGATAGATTCGTCTGGTATCTTTTGTCACTATGTCGTCACCTCCTTGTCGCATATATCACCGTCATTCACGCTTTGCGGATTCACTCCTTCTCGTCGGCATCGCCCTCGTCTTCAATGTCGCCGAATTCCGGCGCCTCGGCTTCAAGAACATCATCGGCCTCGGTGACGTATTCCTCGTCATCCTCGAAGACGTCACCTTCGGTCAGCTTATCATCTTTTTTGCCGCCTCCTTCATCGACCGCTCCGGAAGCTTCCCGCTCCTGGCGCTGGCGATACTCCTCTTCGATCTCCTGGACGAACTTCTTCGCCTTTTGAACCAGCTTTTCAGCGGATTTCTGGCCGAGACCTTCTATCTTGACCAGGCTTTCCACTGAAGCCGCGGCCAGTTTCTGCACGGAGCCAATGTCAGCATCGGCCAGACGCTCGGCAATCTTGGCGCCGACACCGTCAAGCTCGCCGACTTGAACCAGCATCTCGGCTTCTTTACGCTTGGTCTCGTTGTACTCGGTTTCCGAAAGGATGTTAACCTTCCACCCGGTGAGCTTGGAGGCCAGCCGGGCGTTCTGGCCGTTGCGGCCTATGGCCAGGGACAGCTTCTCGTCTTCAACGGCCACCGTCATTTTGTTCTCGAGCTCAAAGACCTCGATATTAACCACCTTGGCCGGGGCCAGGGCGCGGGTAACGAACATCTCGGGATGTGACGTGTAGGGCACGATGTCGATCCGCTCGTTGTTCAACTCCCGGACGATGGACTGAACGCGGACGCCCTTGATGCCGACGCAGGCGCCGACGGGATCGATGCGTTCATCGGATGAGTACACGGCGATTTTGGCCCGTTCGCCCGGCTCGCGGGCGATAGCCTTGATTTCGATCACCTTTTCGTAAATCTCGGGGACTTCCAGCTCGAACAGGGCACGCAGGAAATCGTTGCTGACGCGGGAGAGGATTACCTGGGGGCCGCGCAGCGATTTCTGGACATCGAGGATGTAGGCTCGAATGCGGTCGCCCTGACGGAATTTCTCCCGGGGAATCTGCTCCTTGACGGGCACAATGGCCTCGGCCCGTCCGAGATTCACGATTACATTACCCTTGTCAATCTGCTGGACCACACCGGATACCAGCGTCCCGACCTTGTCGATGTATTCCTCGTAGATGCGGTCGCGCTCGGCCTCGCGCACTTTCTGGATAAGAATCTGCTTGGCCGAGGCAATAGCGTTACGACCGAACTCCGTTTCGTAGTCTATGTAGATATCGATCTCGTCATCGAGCTCGGCTTCGGAGTCGATCTCCTTGGCCTCCTTGAGCGTAATTTCGACATCGGCGTCGGTGACCTTTTCGACGACCTTTTTGGTGGCCATCATGAGCAGTTCGTTGGCCTTGCGGTCGAACTTGAACGAGATATTGTCGGTATAGCTGTATTTCTTCTTGGCCGCGGCCAGCAAGCCGGCCTGCAGCGTTTCCAGCACGGCGTCAAACTCAATGTTTTTTTCTCGGGCAATGAGTGTGATTGCCTCTACCATGTCAAACGCCATCTAATCAATCTCCATCAAAACAGTATTTTTGCTTCACGTATTTCCGCAAGATTCAGGGAAAAGGCCCCCGAATCGTTTTCAAACTCAACCGTATCGGCTGTTGCCGAAACGATCTGCGCGGTTTCTTTTTTTCGCCCGGTGTCGACAAATTCGATGTTAACGGTTTCGCCGACACGATACTCGAAATCTTTGGCTGTACAGAGAGGTCTATCAAGCCCGGGGGAAGAAACCTCTAATGTATAACCGGAGTCGAGCAAGTCAGTTCCGCCGATTATGTCACTGACCAGCCGCGACACCTGAGCGCACTGGTCAATGGTGACGCCGCCTTTCGAGTAAACAAATACTCTCAGAGTCGCGTTGTTTTTGAATCGGGACAGAACCACATCGGCGATGTCGAATCCCTGATCCAAAAGGGGCTGCCTGATCAAGTCGGCGACTTTGTCTTTAGTATCCAGCAGCATAAGGCACCATATCTAAGTAAAAGAGTGGGTACGAACCCACTCTGGCCGAACTTAATATTATATAAATCAACGTCTTAATATGCAACAACAATTTTAGTTGATTCGTTCGGCCAGATTTTTCACTGCCACCACAATGTCATCCACCGCGACCAGCGCGGTCTCCCCCTCACTCCTTGCTTTTAGCTCTACCTTATTGTCTTTGAGCGACTTATCTCCGATAACTATCCTGATCGGTATGCCCACGAGGTCGGCGTCATTGAACTTGACTCCCGGACGCTCGTCCCGGTCATCGTAGAGGACCTCCAGACCGGCCTCGGTCAGGGCATCGTAAAGGCTTTGGCCGGCCTTTACGTGCGATTCTTTTTCCATATTGATGACAATCAATTCCACGAGGAAGGGGGCAATGCTTTTCGGCCACATAATCCCCTTATCGTCATGGTATTTCTCAATTACCGCCTGCGGGGTCCTGGTAATACCGACGCCGTAGGAGCCCATTATGATGGGATGCTCTTTACCTTCCGCGTCGAGATATTTTGCTCCCAGTGACTCGGAATACTTGGTCCCCAGCATGAAAGTGTTGCCGACCTCGATGCCGCGCCTGGCCACCAGTCGGCCGTCAGACAGCGGGCAGCCGTCACCCTCTCGGGCAAGGGTAATATCGACGACTTCAGTGGCCTTGAAATCGCGGTCGATATTGACGTTGATGATGTGTTTTTCGTTGGCATTGGCTCCGACCACGAAGTTTTTCAGTTTGGCCACCAGCGGGTCAACATAAAGGGGAATGTCCTTATCGAGACCAATCGGGCCGGCAAAGCCGACCGGAGCCCCGGTGTACCTTTCGACCTGATCCGGTCCGGCCATTTCCAGCTCGACAGCCCCTACGGCATTCTTAAGCTTGATTTCATTGAGGTCGCGATCACCTCGAACCAGGGCCGCCACCGGCTGTCCGTCGGCCATGTACATCAGGGTCTTGACCAGGCGGGTGGCACCGACTTTCAGGAAAGTGGTGACTTCTTCGATCGTGGCCGCGCCGGGGGTGTCCACGGTCTGGCGCTCTTTCAGGTGGTTGTCGATCGTGACGCCGGCGATGTCGCGAAAAACGGCCCTCTCGACATTGGCGGCGTAGTCGGCCGTGTCGGAAAAGAGAATGACCTCTTCCCCGGCGTCGGTATCCACCAGGAGCATGAATTCATGGGCCATTTTTCCGCCCATGGCGCCGCTGTCGGATTCGACCTTGACGGTATCGATTCCGGCCCGCTGGAAGATGCGGAAATAGGCATCGACCATGGCCTGGTAGGAGCGGTTGAAAGACTCGGGTGTAGCATCGAAGGTGTAGGCGTCCTTCATGATGAATTCACGGCCGCGCATGAGACCGAACCGAGGCCGGATTTCGTCCCGAAACTTCACCTGTATCTGGTAGAGATTCAGCGGCAGCTGCTTGTAGCTCTTTATTTCGTTGCGGATCAGGTAGGTGACGGTTTCTTCATGGGTGCCGCACATGACCATTTCGTGCTGGTGGCGGTCTTTCATGCGCATCTGTTCTTTGCCCATGGTGGCGTAGCGGCCGGATTCTTTCCAGATTTCGGCCGGGCAAAGCACGGACATGGTAATTTCGAGGGCGCCGGCGCGATTCATTTCCTCGCGCACGATATTGGCAAATTTCTCGATAACTCGCTGCATCAGAGGCAGATAGAGGTAGACTCCAGAGGCCAGCTTGCGGATATAGCCGCCGCGAAGGAGGAATTGATGGGATATGAGTTCGGCGTCGGTCTGTTTTTCGCGAAGTGTCGGAATATACATTTGCGACCAGCGCATAAGCGAGTTCCTTATAGATAACAAGTTGCCGTTTTCACTGCCTCACCCCCACACATGATGTCGGGGAATTGACTAAAATAGTCATTTTCATCGGCAAAGCAAACTAAAACGTAATAACACGCCGTCTCTTCAGCCCGGTGCCCGGCACGATAGGTATTGCTTTTCAGGGTTGGAGGGGTTTATATTAAGCCAAGCCCGGTGCCAACATATCGGGTTCGTGCGTGCCCCCGTGGTGTAACGGATAACGCGTCGGCCTCCGGAGCCGGAAATTCAGGTTCGATTCCTGACGGGGGTACCATAATCAACGCAGGGATTTTTCAGCGGGGATATCTCTATGGATACCAAAGATCGGATCGAGTTGTTCCGCTGGGGGTGTTTGGGATAGCGGAAACAGGATATTTCAATGAGGCAATTTGAGCATGAACACAGCGCACCTGTGGCCAAAGCTGTGGGCGAGCGCGAACCACAGAAGCCGCGCTTCTGGAAGCAGTGGCAGTTCTGGACTACTATTGCAGGAATAGTCATATCAGCGCTACTGGCCATCAATGCGTTCTTGCTTTACGCAGTAAATGACAAAATGAGTGATATCCAAGAAGCGGCAATGCGACCGCAGTTGATTTTTTACGTTCAGAACGTCACTCCGGTCCCTTCAGAACCCGCTGAAATATGGGACTCAATCATTGTGAAGTACAGCATGGTAAACGCTGGAAACAATACCGCTGTGGGTATTGCATTCCTCAAACCGCACATCTGTGGAAGCGACGAAATCTACGATACTCTCTATGCTGAGCTGTCCAAATCAATGAACTATTCATATCTTGCACCGAGGGAATCGAGAGATAGAACCGTCAAGGCCGAATTTTACGACGCCACCATACAAGATTTAGCGGTCGGCAAGACTCTGTACTTGCACTTCTACGCACGATACGAGGATATTTTAGGTAACCCGCGCAGCACATGCTTCGTTCAGGGCATATCACTCGACGAGCGTGGAGGGTGGCATATAGTGGAGAGGTTTGACCGTAAGCTCCTGATGGAATGAATAATGGGCGATGGGCGCACCTGAGACGGGCTGTGGTCGGCCCGGCTAACCCTTTGACCGACCGCACAAAAACGGCCGCGGGGGCCGGTCGGACACCGCCGGGTGAAACCTGAACCGGGCCAGAAAAAGCGTAGAATTTGCACATATGATTGCCTTGGATTGATGATGATCTGAAATAGTTGAAACACGGGGCTTCACCTGCCGATAACAGTCTAATAACCGCGTCAGAGATCTTTTGACTCCAAATCAGGAGGAGGAATATGCGCAATACGGTTTTGCTTACTGCGCTTACGGTTATGGCTGTTATCGTGCTGGCGGGGCCGGCCACGGCCGGCGTGGAGCTCGGGATCAGTATCACCGACGAAGGTGTAAAAGGCTTCTACCTGGCTATCGGCGAGCAGTACCGGGTCCCGCAGAAAGACATAATCGTCGTAAAGAAGCAACAAATCCCGGACGAGGAGCTGCCGGTAATCTTCTTTCTGGCCGCCAGAGCCCAGGTCAGTTCGGGCAAAATAATCGAGTTGCGCCTCAAGGGCATGAGCTGGATGGAAATCACGGCTTACTTTGGCTGGGGCGCAGGGATTTACTACGTGCCGGTCAAGGGCGATCCGGGTCCGCCGTATGGCAAGGCCTACGGGCACTACCGGAACCATAAGAGGAACAAGTGGGGAGAGATACATCTGAGTGATGCCGACATCGTCAACCTGGTCAACCTCAAGTTTATCTGCGAACACCACGGTTATTCGCCGGACGAGGTTATCAAGATGAGGGCGGGCGGAAAGGACTTTGTTTCGATTAACAGCAAGGTCAAAGAGCATAAGCAGAAACAGAAAGAAAAAGCACTGGCCCAGCAAGAAGAAGACGACTCCGCCGGCAACTCCAAGTCCAAAGGCAAAGGCAAAAACAAATAGCCACCGGGGTTCACTTCGCCAAGCTTGCAAAGAAAGGCCGTCCCTGCCGTCAGGGGCGGCCTTCTCGTTTTGGCTGGCCCAGGGTGCGTCGGCGGTCTCACTGCGCCATAATCTTCTCGATAATAGTGGCATCGTCGGGCAGAAGCTCGGCTTTGACAAGACGCGGAATCAGCACACGCCAGTTCGGATCGGCCTGGAAAACCTGCTGGAAAAGAGGCAGTGAGCGTTCGGTCTCCCCCGCCGTCACGAGGGTCACGGCGTGCCAGAAGGTTATTTCGGGGTTGCCGGGTGCAAGACGGGCAGCCGTAGCATATTCGGAGGCGGCCTGGTCGAGATTGCCTTCGGTGATGAGCTCGTCGCCCCGGTCCATGTGGCCGTAGGCGCGCGAGATGTTCAACAGGCGCCGCAGTTCTTTCAGGGGTTCAGGGGAGTCATCGACGGAGATGTCGACCTGGCGGTCGCGCCAGCTTTGCCCGGTCGGCTTGCCGGTTACAACGACCATGGCGGCCGACTGCATACCGCGAATATCGCCGCCTTCCCGCTGGGCGGCTTCAAGAGCGGCCATCATTTTCTCGGCCAGGTCGCCTTCGGTTTTTTCGAAGGCCTCGGCCATGGCGCCGGGGACAGTCGGGTTGAGCATGAGGTTGGCCTGAACGGAGTAGTTTTTGCCGACGAGATGCCCGGCCTCGGCGATACACTTATCGCCGGTGTGGGTGGCAATGCCTCCGAAGCGGTCAAGCATCGCCACCTGGCGTACCTCTTTTTGGGGATCACTGGCCAGCAGACCGTCGAGGGCCTGCCGGGCGGTTTTGCCTTTTTTCATCATCTCGATACCGAGGGCGCCGTAGGCGAAATCCACAAAGGATTGAGTCGCGACGGCCCCGACTCCGGCCTCGAGCCAGATGACGTCGGCCACCTTAAACCAGTGGGACTGCACCGCCCCGCCGAATTGTCCGGTAGCGGAATCCCAGGCGATAACTGAGTAAGTATTGACAGGATGGAGCGGCTGGAATTCTTTTTTCGTTTGGGCGGCACCGACCCAGGCGGGCAGCGCGGCTAACACCGCCGGTAGGATCAGTCTTCGCATATCAGCCTCCATGCTTGAAAGTTTATTCAAGAGGCGTCCGCGCCCGTCGGGCTAAAACAGATAGGTGAGAAGAACGCAGAGCCAGACGATGGCGGCCGCAACATATCCCGGCATGCGGCCCTTGCCCACAACGAGAGCAAGAGCGGAATACACCAGGGCAATGCCGAGTCTGGCGGTCCACTTCTGAAGGGTCGAGAGTCCAAAGGCGTCGGCCAACAGCAACATCCCCCCCAGCAGGAGGGCGACATAAATCAACCAGTAGGGCTGTTTCCTAACAGTTTTTTTTGGCGTGTTTTGCTTATTTTCCACGGTTGTACCCCTTGAGGAAGTTCTCAATGCCCCTAACAATTGCCCCGGCCACACGTTTACGAAAATCGTCGGTCTTGAGCATGGCTTCATGTTCGGGTATTATCTGAAAAGCACACTCGACCAGTACGGCCGGGTACTGTGTAGGGCGGTTCACGGCGAGGTTGCCGTAGAACAGCCCGAAATCGGGAAGCCGCGTAGCCTTGATCATCTCGGCGTGGATGGCGCGGGCGAGGTCAATTGAATGCGGGTGGTAATAATAGGACGAGGTTCCGTGGTTGGTAAACGGGTTGACGCCATCCGGCACGGCATTGTTATGAATCGAAACAAAAAGGTCAGCGTCATTCATTTTCGCGATGGCCGGGCGGTCATACAAAGGCACGTGGCTGTTATCTTCGCGGGTCATAATCACCCTGACGCCTTTTGACCGAAGCTTGTCCCTGACGGCGAGGGCAATACCCAGGTTGGCCTCGGCCTCGGTATAACCGGTAGGGCCGACAGCTCCCGGATCGTTGGAATGTCCCGGGTCAATGACGACCGTTTTACCTTTGAGAGTATGAACTTGCGGCGGCGGCTTATGTAATCTGAAGCGAAAAGTGTTGCCGGTATAGTGTGTATCATAACCCCATATATCCTGAGTCAACCTTACGCGGAACTCATAGAGGTCTTTCTCCGGCTGCGACCATGAGGCAACATCTATCAGCCTGTCGGCGAAATCGTAACGAATCCAGTCGGTGTTGGAAGTCACGCCATACAACTGAATGCGGAGGGTTCTTTTGTCGTCCTCGATAACTCGGAACAGGTGTTTGCCGGCCAGGGGAAATTCTATCGTCAGATGATAAGGATCGTCATACGTCCTGACGGAACTGAGATACGAGCGCACAGGGAGTATACCCTTGGGAAGGGGTTCGACGGAATTAACATTGGCCCAGGCCTGCTGGGTATGTGAGAGTTTCAGTCGATACCAATCGCCTTCGGCGCCGACCGCGAGGGCTTCGACACCCCGAGGCTGAAAGATGGCAAAGTAGCCTTTGCCAGGCTCATGGCGAACAATCTGCACCGAGTCGGTAAAGCGCACAGTCAATGGAAAGGCGGGGTCGTTAAGCGTTATCGTATAGCCACTTGCCCTCTTTACCTGAACAGTATCTTTAGGTACAAGATACTTTATGAGCCGGGTGTCGGACATCGCTGCCGGCGAGGTCCAGAAACGGCGAAAGATATCACCCGGAGGCGGCGGGGCCAGATGGTACGTGATTCTGGCAGTATCGATGCGGACTGAGGCGGGAACATCCCAGAAACCGGAATAGACGCCGGCCAACATCAGCGAGTCGGGGACCGCGCCCGCCCCGAAGACGGATTCACCCCAGTAAGGCTGCGTCCGCGGCGGGGTCTGGCTCATGGGGACGGAGTCGACCGCGCCCGGAATGGAAAACCAGGCCCGGCAGTCGGCCGTCCCGCGAAAGGCTACTTCCAGCCGGTCACCGGCCGCCAGAGTCAGAGCACCGGACGGCGGGCGATAATCATCCGCAATCATGAGGGTGTCCAGGGTTATGGTCGTCTGAGGCGGTGGAATCCGGACAGCGACGGCAGCGGCGAGTTTCGTCGCCAGGGTAGTGTCAATGCGGGATTTTTTGAGAAACTCGAGGGAATCGGGGAAAAAGACCTTGTAATAATAATCCTTTCGGAACGCGACCAGGCCGAAAGTAAAATCGCCGGGGGTAATCGGAACCCAGGCAAGAAAACCACCATCAGGGTGCACCGGAATCTGCCGACCCTCGGTGAACAACCTGAACATATCGGGCGGTTGCGTTCGAGGAAGATGGCCGAGGACAAAAGTCGAGTCGTGGGCGGTGACGGTCTGCCCTTGCC
>JAOUEU010000340.1 GCA_029858555.1 Candidatus Zixiibacteriota bacterium | reverse complement strand
GACGAGATGTAGCGACCGGCCGGGCAACCTGCCGCCACAGTCTTATATTGACAGGGCCACAAGAGCGGCAGTATATTGCCACAATTATAGTTAAACCGATATGCCCGTATCTCCTAAACGCAGGGTTTGAGATACGGGATAGTTAACATAATATATCTTATGGGACGTTGTTTGCACTGAAAATATGAAACTCTCAATCGTCATCCCCGTCTACAACGAACTCTCCACTCTCGAGGAGCTGGTCAACCGTGTCAAGGCCTCCCCGGTCCCCGACAAAGAACTGGTCCTTGTCGATGATTTCTCCACCGACGGCACCCGCGACCTCCTTAAAGAGAAAATCGAACCGACCGTCGACAAGGTCGTCTACCTGCCGGAAAACAAAGGCAAAGGCAACGCCTGCCGGGTCGGCTTCCAGGCGGCAACCGGCGACATTATCCTTGTCCAGGACGCCGACCTCGAGTACGACCCCAACGAATACCCGGCCCTGATCCGGCCTATTATCGAAGACAAGGCCGACGTCGTCTACGGCTCGCGCTTCATGGGCGGCGGCCCCCACCGCGTCGTCTATTTCTGGCACTATGTCGGCAACAGGTTCATTACGCTGGTCTCGAACATGTTCACCAACATCAACATGACCGACGTCGAGACCTGCTACAAAGTCTTCCGCCGCGAGATCGTCCAGTCTATCGACCTCAAAGAGCCGCGTTTCGGTTTTGACCCGGAAATCACCGCCAAAGTCGCCAAAAAGAATGTCCGGATATACGAGGTCGGCATCTCGTATTATGGCCGGACCTACGCCGAGGGTAAAAAAATCGGCTGGCGGGACGGCGTCCGCGCCATCTATTCTATTGTGAAGTATAACGTTTTCGCGAAGTAAATTCGTGAATCTGCCCGCCTATGCCCAGCCGCGTTTGGCCAGGTTGCGCCGCTGTGTCTCGTAAACCCGCCGCTCTTTCATCGCCTTGACATACCACTCGATATTGCGAACAAGCCCAGTCTCAAGCGTTACTTTCGGGCGATACCCTAACTTATTGCGGGCCAGTGTAATATCTCCGATAAACGACGATATCTCCCCGGTCCGCTTCACCCCTGTCTTGATTTTCGATTCGGCCTGCATATTCCGGACAATCATGGCCGCCAGGTCCACCAGCCTCTCCCCTCGGCCTGTCGCGATATTGAATGTCAGCCCCGCCACCCGGTCAAACCGCTCGACAATCCGCACCAGGCCGTCAACGCACTCGTCGATGAACGTGAAATCGAGCTTCTTCTCTTTTCCGAAAACCGCCATATCGCGGTTGCGCATGGCGTAGTACATGAAAAGTGGGATCACCCGCTCCGAGACATCGAACCGCCCGTAGACGTTCGACAGCCGCGCAATCACGGTCTTGATCCCGTAACACTGCCGATACGCCCCGATCATGGCCTCCGAGCCGAATTTCGAGGCCGTGTACGGCGATTTCATCTGCGTGACGTCGGTCGTATCCTCGCGCCGCCGCCGGCCTCCCGGCGACTCGCCGTAAATTTCCCGCGACGATGAGAACAGCACCCGCTCGACCCCGGCTTGCCGCGCGTACTCCAGCACGTTGTACATCATCACGTAGTTGTCGAATCCCAGCTTCGGGTTGACCACCGAGTCGTGCACCCGGGCGTTGGCCGCCAGGTGAATAATCAGATCCGGCTTGCGCCCGCGCAGTTTATTGCCGAGTGGCTTGCGCAAATCACAGCGGACTGTCCTGCGGTCAATCCCTTTGTCCCACAGCGAGGGCTTGATATCGAGCGGTATGACGTGATATTTCCGTCTGTTTAGCTCCAGCGTCAGCGCCGTGCCGACTGTCCCCGATGATCCCGTGACGAGTATGGTCTTAATCATGGTCAAACGAACTCAAATCCCTGTTTTTCCCAACCGGCCCGGCGCAGAATCCGAAAATTGTCACACACCACGGGCTGTTTCATGAGCCGTTTCAACGATGCCGGCCGGAGCTTCCGAAACGAGTCGTGCGCCGTCCCGATGACGACTATCGATGCTCCCCGCACGGCGTCCTCGGCCGTCTCGGCGTAGTCCAGTTTGCCACCTGCCTTGCCTTCGACAGGTCGCACAAGTGGATCATAGGCCGCCACTTTCGCCCCCATTCGCCTCAGTCTTGCGGCCAGCTTGAGCGCCTGTGACTCGCGGGTGTCATCCGTCTCCGGCTTGAAGGCCGTCCCCAGAAGCGCCACCTTCTTGCCCCTCAGGCCGCCCAGCCGCTTGCGTATCCGACCGACCACCCCGTCAACGACCAACTCGTTTATCTTCAGCGCCGTCTCGGCGGTGTGAAATTTGAAATGCTTCTTGTTGTACGAGACATTGATAAACCGGCAGTCCTTTGGCAGGCACGCTCCCGCGAACCCCAGTCCCGGCTCGAAATAGCCGCCGCCGATACGCGGGTCCCGGCTGATGCCGCTCTTGACCAGGTCGACGTCCATCCCTTCCATCCGCGCGAACTCGGCCACTTCGTTGATATACGCCAGCCGGTGCGCCAGGTAGAGGTTCGAGGCCAGCTTGATAAGCTCCGCCGTTTTCCAGCCATCCGTTATGATCGGAATCGATTTTCTATAGACCGAGCGGTACAGTCTGGCCAGCTTCGCGACCGCCTGCTTGCTCTCGGCCCCCACCACGATTCGCCACGGGTCAGCCGTATCCTCCCACGCGTGACCCTCCCGGAGAAATTCCGGGCTGACCGCTACGTCGATATACTCGCCGTACGGTGTCTTTTTCAGCAACTGGTCAAACTTCTCCGCCGACCCCAGGATATTGGTCGATTTCATCACCACTATCCGCCGCCGTCGGGGCTTCTCCGAGCCCAGCCAGCGGGCTATCTGGCGAAACGGCCTCAGGTTCATCCGCCAGGTCTGACGGTCCGCCGAATCGATCGCCACAAAAACATACTCCGCGGCCTGGTAAAATTCTCTGGCCGGCTTCTCAATAATCAGTTTCCCG
>JAOUEU010000082.1 GCA_029858555.1 Candidatus Zixiibacteriota bacterium | reverse complement strand
CCGCCGGGCTTGGTGGGCGGGAGGACCGTCTGGGCGGCCGGTTTATTATTCGTTGACATATCTCCTCCATGTTTGCCGGTTTACGGGGGATATTGCGGGGTATGGTTGATAGCGGAGGTTTGTGATATTTGTCACAATCTTTCTGTTTTCGCCAGCCGGCCCGGCGCTTCCGACGAGGCGGTTCGGCGGGTCGCAGCCGGGGGTACGGCGGCCGGCCGGGAGGGCTTGAGATGGTGAGCGTATTCACTATCTATTCCCTCTGCCGCCGGCTTTTTAGACTGGTTTGCCGCCAGGCCGGCCGGGCCGCCAGACCCGCCCCAGGTGCCCTGGACAGGCTCTCGGAACGTCTGAGATTGTGATTGTTTTCACTATATCTGTCTTGGGCAGTTGGCGAATGTGGTCAGGCGTGTCCAGTGTCGGCCCGATGACCGTGGGCCGGCGGGGAGTTCGGCGGCCGGTCCGCTCGGTTGTATTTGTGAACATATTCACGAGCCGGGCTGTTGCCGGGGGTCTTTCGGGCGCCCATTTGGGCCGTGGGCGGACCTGGAACCGGCCGGCTGCGGGGATGTTTTTTGACGGTCTGTTCCACCCGGCTGCCTCGGCGAGCGGATCGGGCCGGGTGAGCCTGGAGGCGGTCTCTGGGGCTGCCGGAGACATCCGGCGGGGTCCGGTCAAGGTCGGTTTTGGGCTTTCGGGGCGGCCTTGGGGGGCGGTGGGTCGGGGGTGTTTTTATTACTACAGGTTATCGGAGGGGGTTATTTTTGAAAAAAGTGCTTGACAATTTGGCGGGATTGTGTATTTTTTAAATGTCTAGGGAAATAGTTGTGTTGTTAAGCGCTTCTGTTTTGAGACTGTCGCACCTTTGGTAACGTTGGTATTTTACTTACGTTACATCGGATTTAGCTTTTCGTTTTCGGTTTTATAGAGATAATAAGACTAGGATGGTGAATTATAGCCTGACAGTCTTATCCATCTCGATAATTTTTCCAGTCAATTTCATCGGGGATTAACCGGTTGCTTTTGAGGTTTGTCTTTTGAGGCGGCCGGGGTTATCCGGTGAGATTGAGGGGCATCCAATGGCCCTCCCTAGTGGGGAATAATTGGATTATTTAGGTGATGGTTTTTCAGATGAGAAGCCCTTACCTGAAATGTCAATGACCTTTAATTTGAATTAAAGGAGCATTCTAATGATGCAAAAAAGAACCATATATTCTTTGCTGCTGACCTCCTTAATACTGGTATTTGCGTTTTCTACTGCGTTTGCTCAGGAAGTTACGTTTGAGTCGAAATCGGTTCTTCGCTGTCAGTCCGGAGTTATGAATATAACGGTAAACAATCCTGATCCCATTAGTGCTCTTGAGATCGTTTTTGATGTGAGCTCCCTTTCCGGAGGTGCTGATTTTACGAGTTTCACCGTAAATTGGGACCCGGCCTTTGCGGCGCCGGTATTACCGACCCGTGACATTCAGTACGACGGTAATCTGGTGCGTATGTACGCATGGGAGAACGCGACGGGTGATTGCCTTGGAAGCGGTCCGAAGGTGGTAGCACAGATCAGTTTTGTTACCAATGATGTCTGTGACGGCGAGGTTGAGATAGTCGGCTCGCAGTGGGTCTGTCCGCCTCCCAGCACGGTTGTGGCCGAGACCTGGTTTGCCAGTTGCCCTCCCACGGGTACCCCGGTGGTTATGATCCCGGTGGTGGTGAATTCTGGGAAGGTGACGATAGAGAACGCTCCGCCTTCAATCGACCCGATCGCCGGTGCGACCATTCACTGGGGCGCTACCTACACGGGCACGGCCACGGGTAAGGACAATGACCTTCTGGCCAGTCCGGGCAATTGCGAGACGCTGACGTTCAGCAAGGTTTCCGGTCCGACCGCCTTGAAGGTGAATGCCAACGGTAGTATCTCGTGGATAACCACGGGTGACGACGTTTGCGAGCACACGGTTGAGGTGGCGGTGACGGACGAGTGCGGTGCAGCCGATACCACGGACTTCGTTATCTGTGTCCAGAACACCAAGCCCGAGATATATTGTGTTGACGATATTTTCATGGGCTGGGGTGACGTGGCCATGGGTACGCTGACCGGCCACGATCCGGACGGTGGTCCTGGTTCTCTGATGTACTTTGAGGTGAGTTTTGATGGTCCCGGCGACCTGGTGATTCACCCCGACGGTACGTTTGAGTGGGCGACCGAGTTCATGCCGGATTACACGGGGACTTTCAACGCCTGTGTTGGGGTCAAGGACGCGGCCGATATCTGTGATCCTTGCTCTCCGGAGAACGCCGACACCTGCTGCTTCCAGATTACGGTGGTACCGTTCCTGATTACGATCGAGAAGGTCCACAAGGTGATTCAGGGCAGAGATACCACAGTATCCATAACGATGCTGGATGATGCGTATGAAAACCACGAGATTGGTGGTTTTGATTTCCTGATCCAGTATGATCCGACGGCCCTGCTGGTCAACTCGGTGGAACCGGGTAATTTCATTGACAGCTGTGGCTGGGAGTACTTCACCTATCGTTACGGGCCGAACGGAAACTGCGGGCCGAATGCCTGCCCGTCAGGGATTCTCCGTATCACGGCCATTGCCGAGACCAACAACGGCAGCAATCATCCTGACTGCTTTACCAACGAGACTCCCGCCGCCAACGAGCTGGCAAAGATTCACTTCTTTGTGACCAATGACCGGACTTTCGAGTGCCAGTATGTGCCGATCCGCTTCATATGGTACGACTGTGGCGATAACGCTCTTTCGTCGGTCACGGGTGACACCCTGTTTATCTCCCGTGATGTCTTTGACTACAGCTGGGACGCCGGCTATGCCGACTGGGTCAATATAGCCAATTACAATGACCCGCTTGGCTACCCGACCTTCTTCGGCGCCCAGGATGTGGACTGCTTCCTGGAAGACCCGAACAAGGTTCCGTTCCGTCTGGTTGATTTCCGCAACGGCGGCATCGACATCGCCTGCGCCGACTCGATCGACGCCCGCGGTGACGTGAACCTGAACGAGGTTCCTTACGAAGTAGCCGACGCGGTTCTGTTCAGCAACTACTTTGTGTATGGTCTGAGCGTGTTCCACATCAACCCGGACGGCCAGATAGCGGCGACGGACGTCAATGCCGACGGTCTGACGCTTTCGGTGGCCGACCTGGTTTACCTGATCCGGGTGGTTGTTGGCGACGCTCTGCCGTATCCGAAGACGGTGGTGCCGGTCAACGCCGGTTATGTCCATACCAATTCGGGCATGCTGACGGTGACGGACAACGTCGAGATGGGCGCGGCCTACGTGGTTGTCGAAGGCAATGTTGAGCCTCGTCTTGAGGCGAGCAACATGGAGATGAAATATCAGTATGACGGTCTGAACACCCGCATTCTGGTTTTCTCATTGAACGGCAACAGCTTCACGGGCAACGTTTTGAATGTCCGGGGCAATATCGTTTCGGTTGAAATGGCTACGGCCGCGGGTGACCCGGTTGTCGCCAAGGCGATTCCGACCGACTTTGCTCTGCACCAGAACTACCCCAACCCGTTCAACCCGAACACGACCCTGAGCTTCGCTCTGCCTTACGCCACCGATTACAACCTGACCATTTACAACGTGAACGGTCAGGAAGTTGCCAGCTTCACCGGCTCGGCTGATGCCGGCACGGTGACTGTTGACTGGAACGCCGCCAACCTGGCCAGCGGTATTTACCTGTACAAGCTGACCGCCGACGGCAAGTCAATCGGTACCAAGAAGATGGTCCTGCTGAAGTAAGCCCTCACGGCTGAAACCTTCAGCGGCGTAAATAAAGCCCCGCAAAACTGCGGGGCTTTCTATATCCCGCACCCTATTCCATCCAAGAAGAAACGGCGAAGTGCTTGAGCGGGAAAGTTTTTCTACACCGGACTTTGAAATGGATTGACAAGAGCAAGGGTTTGTAATATTATCTCAATTCTGAACTTTTTGTGACAATTGTCCGGAAAGCTCGACAAAGTTAATCTTTTGAGTCCTTGGAGGATACTCGGTGAAGGAATATCCAACTGACAGAATCCGTAACGTTTGCCTGGCCGGACAGCGGGGCTGCGGAAAGACCAGTCTGGCCGACACCATTGCATTTTGCGCCGGAATAAACACCAGAATTGGGCGCCCCGATGACGGCAGTTCGCTGCTTGACTATACCGAGGCGGAAATTGCCAGAAAAACATCGATATCATCCAAGTTACTGGCCTGTGAATGGGAAAACACCAAGATCAACCTGCTGGACTGTCCCGGACATACCGATTTCATGGGTGAGCTCTTAGCCGGTCTGAAGGTCTGTGACGCCGTCGGCATCGTCATCAGTGCTCCTTCCGGCGTCGAAATCGGGACGCTGCTTCAGTGGAACAAGATAGTCAAATCGACCGTTGCCCGGTTCTTTTTCGTCAACAAACTGGAAAATGAAAACGTCAAGTGGCAGACAAACCTGGATTCCATCAGGGAGGCCTTCGGTAAGCAGGCGGTTGCGGTTCAGATCCCCATCGGTGAAGCCCAGAGTTTCAGGGGGTTGGTAGATCTGCTGCACCTGAAAGCCTACACTTTCGACGCTGACGGCAACAGACGTGATAGCGAGGTACCCGCCGATCTGCAAAATATGGTCCAGAAGGAAAGGGATAACCTGATCGAGGTTGCCGCCGAAGGCGACGATGAGCTTCTCGAAAAGTACTTTGAACAGGGTACCCTTGACGACGCCGATATCGCCAGGGGGCTCCGCCAGGGCATTGTCCACGGCAAGGTCTTCCCTGTCCTGTTTGGTTCGGCCGCCAGAAATATGGGGGTAAAGATCCTGCTCGACTTTATCGCCGAGTACATCCCGGCCGCGAACCAGATGCCGGGGCCGGCAGCCGTAAAAACCGGAAAAGAAGAGACTGTCGGGATTCTCCCGGACTCTTCCGGTAAAACTGTGGCCTTTGCCTTCAAGACCGTCTCGGAAGGTCACCTTGGCGAGATGACCTTTGTCAAAACATTTTCCGGCACAATAAAACCGGGTTCGGCTCTTATTAACCAGCAGACCGGGGCCACGGAACGGGCTGCTCAGCTGTACACCTTTCAGGGCAAGAATCGCATAGATATGCCGGCGGCCCCGGCAGGCGATATTGCGGTTCTCGTCAAGCTCAAGGATACGCACACGGGTGATACTTTGACCGACAACGGGCATAAGGTGTCGATTAAAGGAGTCGAATACCCCAACCCGGTAATGGACGTGGCTGTTAAACCGGTTTCAAAAGGCGACGAAGAGAAGATGTCCAACGGTATGCAGAAACTGCACGAAGAGGACCCCACTTTTCGCCTTTCGCACGACGCTGATCTGAAGCAGCTGGTGCTGTATGCTCAGGGTTCGACGCATATCGAGATCCTGACTGAAAAGCTCAAGAAACGGTACGGCATTGATGTGGGCCTGGTTAAGCCCAAGATTCCATATCGCGAGACCGTCCGTGGCAAAACCGAAAAGCAGTACCGGCACAAAAAGCAGACCGGCGGTCGCGGCCAGTTCGGAGACGTTCACGTCCGCATCGAACCAAATGCTCGAGGAGCCGGTTTCGAGTTTATCGATGCCATCAAGGGCGGTGTTATTCCCAACAAGTTCATTCCGGCTGTTCAAAAGGGCGTTGTGGAGCAGATGCAGCATGGCGGCCTGGCCGGGGCCCAGGTTGTCGACGTCAAGGTGACGCTGTTTTTCGGTTCCTACCATGATGTCGATTCCTCTGATATGGCTTTTAAGATTGCCGGATCCATGGCTTTCAAGGAAGGCTTCCTGGAGGCCAAGCCGATTTTGCTGGAGCCGATCAGCAATATAGCCGTGACCGTTCCTGATGAATTCACCGGGGACGTGATGGGTGACCTGTCTTCCCGTCGCGGTAAAATAGCCGGTATGGACCCTGAGGGTAAAAACCAGGTGATAAGGGCCACCGTACCCCAGGCCGAACTGTATCAGTATTCTGTGGACTTACGTTCCATGACTCAGGGGCAGGGCGTCTACGAGCTTTCCTTTTCGCACTATGAAGAAGTACCTCACGAGGTCGCCCAGAAAGTCATTGAGGAGGCCAAGGCACGGCGCGAGGCCGGCGCCGACTAGGTGCTGAAGCCGTACAGATTGATATCGACGAAAGCCGGCATCGAGTGATGCCGGCTTCTCATTTTTGGTGCTCCGTGCCCGCTTACCGTTTCCCCGACGCGTCTGGGCCTGACGCGGAAGACGACGGCTACGGCCCACCTACGTTGAAGGACAGCGCCTTGAGAATGTCGCCCTCGCTGTCCAGAATTTTGACGTCCCAGTTTCCCGCCCATGATGGCAGGACGTTTTTGCTGCTCCAGGTCCGCCAGGACGGGCTTTTGACCGGCAGCTCCACTTCAGCCATAACGGTTTCGCCGTGGCTCCACCGGACCGTTACCGAAGTGCTGTCGGCAGCACCAGTGATGCGCATCCACACGAACACTTGCCCGGCGTCGACGTTGAACTCGGTCAATGTGTCGATGGGCATGCGTTCTTCCACTCCGCTGCAAACAACCGCTTCGACTGTCAGCGCCTGAGCCGGCGGTTGCTGTTCCTCTGGGGCTGGTGTCTCTGCCGGTTTGGATGTGTCCGCCTCCTGTGCCACGGCGGCAAAAGGCAGAGCCACCACAACTGCCAGCATTACGAGCATTGTTTTACGAGACATATTCATTTCCTCCCTAAAGTCGGTTTCCTGCCCACATAGATCACTTAATACCGGCCGTCTGGGAACGCCACATAAAAATTCACCGGCATATCACATTTAGCCTAATCGGACGGCTTTTGTTCTTGACAAGTATACAAATGAGCAGTATAAGTAGGCATAAGAGTGATGGCGCTCCGATTCGTTCGGTTCCAAACCTTTTATAAGAGGTAATAATCATGCCGAAAAAGAAACTCACCGACAGGCAGAGGATGATACTGGAGTATATCGAAAAAATGATTACCGGTCGCGGCGTCTCCCCTACTATCCGTGAGATAGGCAGCAAGTTTGGAATCAGCTCTACCAATGGAGTGCGCCTCCACATAAATGCCCTGATCAAGAAGGGTTATTTGAAAAAGAACGAGTATCTCGCTCGCGGCCTTGAGTTGGTCCGTCCTCTTATCAGCGGCGTGGGCCGTGTGCCCCTGGTAGGGACTGTTCCGGCGGGCATGCCGATTGACGCCGTAGAGAATATCGAGGGCGAGATTGCCCTGGATCTTTCGTTTCTGCCGAAGAACGACTCTTTTGCCTTGCGGGTGGTCGGTGATTCAATGAAGAACGCCGGCATATTTGATGGTGATATCGTCTTGGTGCAGAAGCAGTCGGTGGCCCGCAAAGGTGACATAGTCGTGGCTATCATCGGTGATGAGGCTACCGTCAAGCGCTACTACCCGGAGGGCAAACGCATACGCCTTCAGCCGGAGAACGAGGATATGGGGCCGATCATGGTCAGCCGGCGGTCGGGTGAGTTTCGGATTGCCGGCAAGGTGGTGGGTCTGCTCCGAAGAATGGCCTGAGCCGGCCGCCCGTGCAGATACGGAGCGGCCCGCAGCGAGCACTGCGGGCCGGAACATCCGCTTATTAGATCCGGATCATGATTTCTGCATCTCAAGTTCCACGAAGATATTGACGTCATCGCCGACCACGAAGCCGCCGGCGTCGAGGGCTTGATTCCACTTAACATTGAAGTCCTGACGATTGATCATAGCCTGGGCCGAAAAGCCGGCCTTGGTGTTTCCCCAGGGGTCGACCACGGCGCCCGAGAATTCACCGTCGAAGGTGACTTCTTTGGTCACATCCCGAATTGTCAGGTCGCCGATCAGTTTGAACTTATTTCCCTCACCCGGTTCGACTTTTCTGGAAACGAATGTCATGGTCGGGAATTTCTCGACATTGAAGAAATCATCCGAGCGCAGGTGGTCATCCCGGTTCTGATTATCGGTGTCGATGGAGGCGGTCTGCACGGTAAATTCCACTCTGCCCTTAGCCAGGTCCTTGCCATCAAAATCGACCGTTCCATTGAAATCGTTGAAGTGCCCGCGGGTTTTGGACACAACCAGGTGACGCACGGAGAAACTGATCGACGAGTGCGCTTTGTCCAGTGTCCACTGTTCGGCCTGGGATGTGGCCGCCATAGCCAACAGCAATACACCGGCGGTTATAAAACGCTTAAACATGACAAATCCTCCTGAGATTGCATTTTGAGTTGGTTTGAGATTATTAACAACGTGAGGTCCAAATTGTTCCGAGGCCGGGCCCCTGCGCTGTTGGCCGCAGGCTACTGGCGGGAGTCGTCTCACCGGGCTAAGGCTCTGTCTTACAATTGAAACTCCGGCCTCTTTAGAGCAGTGCCTCAGGTTGCATCAGCGGCGGGCCGCCAATAATACACCGGTTATGTGAGCGAGTATCCACCACGTAGAGGCAATTCGAGTATACAGCTGAAGCTCCCTCGGGACGCCTGGGGTTTTCCCTGCGAGCCGGGCTTTCTATTTCAGCACAGCATCTGCCGTACGAAGGGCTGGCGTTATACACTTACCGTATTGAACCGCCCAGGGAGGCGGAGGCTTCACATTTTTGAGTTGACAGAAGCGGCTTTTTCGATTTATTATAGGTCGACTACCAGTCGAGCGATATGACCCTTGTATTCCCCGTCTGATAAAGACGGGGTTTCTATTTTTTGCGAGCAGGCATCGTCCTCTGGCGAACGGCCTCAAACAGGCAGATTCCCGCTGCCACGGAGACATTGAGGCATTCGACCATCCCGGACATCGGAATTCGTACTAGGTAGTCACAGTGCTTCTCTGTGAGCCTTCTGAGGCCTTTTCCCTCGGCACCCATGACAATGGCGAGCGGGCCTGACAGATCAGCCTCAAAAAGGCTCTGCTCAGCCCGGTCAGATGTTCCCATCAGCCATAGCCCGACCTCTTTGAGCTGCCCCAGAGTTCGTGCCAGGTTGGTGACCTGGAAGAAAGGCACGTGTTCCGCGCCGCCACAGGCTGTACGGATAACCACCTCGGTCAGGCCAACCGCACGGTCTTTGGAGGTCACCACGGCATGCACGCCCGCTGCATCGGCCGTTCTCAGGCAGGCGCCGAGATTATGCGGATCCTGGACTTCGTCGAGCACCAGTATTAACGGCGGGCCGCTTGCCAGGCTGATAATGTCAAACAGGTCATCTTCGGAGCCCACGCGCGGTACTGCCGAATAATCCGAATGTTTGTGTTTTCGGTCCGATTTTGATCTGGGTCTTTGTCCCATAGTCAGTCCATTACCAGGACGGTAATATCGCACCAAGGCGACCGACAGGCAAACTAAAAGGCGACAGCTGCCGGCGCTGTCCGAAGTGCACGGGGGATAATCCGCCGCGTCATTATGGTGTCTTCGCTGCGCGAAGTTCCGCGGCAACTGCCAGACACCGTCACGTCAGCCACGTACTGATTAGTTAGTTGCAAAGCAAGCGCTTTTCTCAGGCCTGTCATAACCGCCAAAAAAGATTGGAAGTTGAGCCCTTCGGTTCTATAGTGAGTCCTGACAGGAGGAATCCGACTATGGCCGTGAGAGAAATACTGCTGTTGGGTGACCCGCAATTGTACGAGGTCAACCATGAGATTTCCCCGGAGGATGCGGCGGCCCTGCAACCGGTTGTCGAGGATCTTCAGGACACCCTGAGAGAAGCACAGGTTCGGCTGGGCCGGGGCCGGGCTATCGCCGCGCCGCAAATCGGCGTGTTCAAGAGACTGATTTGTCTCAGCCTGGACGAGCCAACGGTTATGATCAATCCGAGGCTGACCGACCTCAGCGTCGAGACTTTTGAACTCTGGGATGACTGCTTGTCCTTCCCCAACCTGCTGGTCCGGGTCCGCCGCCACCGAAGCTGCGTGGTTTCGTTCTGGGACCTGCAGGGGCAGACAAAGAGATGGACATTGCAGGGTGATCTTGCCGAACTGATACAGCACGAGCACGATCATCTCGACGGCATTTTGTCGGTGCAGCGGGCGGTGGATCTCAAGTCATTTTCACTGGCCAACCGGCAACTCAGAGGCGTTTCTGACCGGTAACCTCGCAGGTAAATTCTTCGGTCAGCCCGAGAGGGCTGCGAAACTTCAAAATGCCCGTAACGCTTGACGAGGTGAATTCGCCCATCATCAGAATCGGCTTGGCACCGATCTGGGCATTGCCGCCGTCAAGAAATCCCAGCGCCGCAAACAGTCTTCTGACGACCGGGCCCTGTTCAACTCGAAACAACAGGAGTGGGTTATCCTCGAGGATAATGAAATCCTGGCTATAAATGGCGATAGTCGGTTGAGCTCCGTTGAGGGCTATCGTCAGTGTACCGCTGTGGACTTCACCGACAGTGAACTGGTAAACACCGGGGTTCCTGATGGTGAAATGGGCGTCGTATACGCCAGCGACAGCATTCTTGTCGGCCGTAAGGGGATCAGCCCGGGCGAACATCCTCGCCGACGACCCCTCGGAAAGTTGCAGCATATCCAGGTCGTTAATAACCGCGACGTCTCGAAGGACCACGGCGCCCGACTGAAGAGTGAGTGAATCGTTGTCGAAGACGAACGTGCCCTCGGACCAGAGTTTGTCGTCGGGAGCCAAAGCGAATCCCCCGCCCGCATACGTAAATTGGCTGCCGGCCGTGAAGACATAGGCCGAGGCCTGAAAATCCGGCGTCACCTGAACCCATTGGCCGACAATACCGCTCCTGTCAGTACCGCTGCTGTTGGTTACGTCGTCGTTACCGCAACCCGACAGGCACAGGGCAAGAATGGCGGCTGTCAGACAACCGTTCGCGAAATCGAAGAAAATTTTCAAAACTCAGGTTCCTCCGCATTGATTTTAATTCCTGAATGTAGTCAGTCGGCGTTGGCCTCGCAAGTTCATAGTGCTGCATCTGATGACAACTTCAGGCTCTACCATTCCTACCCTTGGTCATTCCTTCTTCCTGCCGTCATTCCCGCACCGGCGGGAATCCATCTTCACTCCGAAACCGGATGGATGCTGCCGGTTTATGAGCTACAGACGCTTCAGAACCCAGTATTGTGGCACACGGCAAAGGTGAATATGCCCCTGCGGAGGGCGAGCGACGGCCGCCGGAGACCTCACTCTGGCGCACTAAGAGCTTGGTTTTTGCCGGTCACCAGATTATGTTACCGGACAAGGCATTCCGGAACAGCCGGGCAGCGCCCCGGAAAGGAAACGCGGCGTGGCACAAGAACACGAAAAAAAAGCCATCCTGGACACCCTCCAGTACTTCTTCGACGGGCTGGACAATATCGATGCCGGTACCATCAAGACGGCTTTTCATCCGAGCGCGTGGCAGTTTTATGTGAGTTCGGACGGCCTGCGCGCGAACCCGGTCAGCCACTGGGACAGAACCTGCCGAGCGGTTGCAGAAAATCCCGAACACCCCTTCAACAAGGAAAACAGCCGGAAAAACGTCGTCTATATTGACGTAACCGGCAACGCCGCCGCGGCCAAGGTCGAGTGGGTCTTTTCACGGTTTATGTATACCGATTATTATACCCTGATGAAAATGGACGGCCGCTGGTATATCATGAACAAGATTTTTCACACCACCATATTCGAGGACAGGTCCTGAGCCGGCAGTTCGAATATGCAGAATGTATGTGGAGATTTGCCATGGTAAAGAACTATAACGATGAGGAAGCTATTCGCGAAACGCTGAATTATTTCTTCTCCGGGCTTGACACCCTTGATGCCGAAACCATCAAAAAAGCTTTTCATCCACAGGCTCGCTCCTTCAGCATGACACCGCGCGGGTTATGCGAAGAGCCACCGGATCACTGGGATAGAACCTGCGCCGCGGCCAAAACGGATCCACAGCACCCGTTTCATAACCGGAGCCAAAAGACGAATGTTGTCTCGCTGGACATTACGGGCACAGCGGCGGCGGCTAAGGTGGAGTGGATATTCTCGGGATTCATGTTCACGGACTACTACAACCTCCTCAAGATCGACGGGCGCTGGTATATCATGGGCGAGGTTTATCATATGACGGTATCCGGCGATACCGACTAAACCCCGGTCCTTCCCCTCAAGTCCTTCCGTAACAGCGCTTTATAAACTCCGATGACGGAGTCATTGAGAGCGTTGCCCGACGATAAATACTCGGCAAAACTGGATTATTCAGTCAACTGTCCGATACCTGTAATTAGGTGGGATGATGAATATTTCGAGCGGCGATTGGCAACCCGGGACTCCCGCCGACATGTCAGGCATTTGAACGGAACTATCTTTATGCAGATACTTCGGGAGGTATAGTAATGTATCAGCCCCCAACCACCAGGCCCGCTCAGCAGCCGGCCGAGAGGCCGACACCAAAGCCGCCGGCCGGACCGTCACAGACGACCATACCGACCATTCTCGACCCGCAGAAGCTACAACGACAGTTGGGCGTACGCCAGGACGACGCGAACCTGCTTATGGGGATTGCGGCCGGACTCGTTGCTGCCCTGATAGGGGC
>JAOUEU010000081.1 GCA_029858555.1 Candidatus Zixiibacteriota bacterium | reverse complement strand
CGATCGTGACGACCTGACCGAAGAGGATCGCAACCGTTCGCCCATCACCATTGGGGAGGCTGAAGCCATTCTGGAGAACTGCACCTACGTGGAGGGAGTATCCCCTCAGGATTATTACTTCCAGCAGGGAGGCAACGAGGCCAAGTACAAAAACCGCAAGTTCAGTAGCCCCTATCTGATGGGCACCTGGCCGGACTTTGTCAAGGTCAACAACAAGGACGTTTCCCAGGGCCGCTTTATCAATGAGATCGACAACCGCCATAGATTGGCGGTGTGTGCGCTGGGTAAGGATGTTGCCGAGGTTCTTTTTCCCGGCGAGTATCCCATTGGAAAGGAAATCAGAGTCAACAGCAACAAGTTTCAAGTGGTCGGAGTTATGGAAAAAGTGGAGACGAACTTCGATAACGATGAACTGAACCGGACAGTGGCGATTCCGCTTTCGACCTTTCTGAAAATCTATCCGTGGGAAGAAGAGTTGTTTCTGATGGTCCGGGCGCGCAGCTATGAAGCCATCCAGCCGGCGGTGGACGAGATAACCGGGGTCCTGAGGGCGCACCGCAAGGTCCCCTTCAACAAGAAGGACGACTTCGCGCTTTCGACGCAGGACCAGTTCAAAGACTTTATCGGCAATATCACCAAGTACATCTATCTGGCTATGATCGTCATAACCTCCGTCGGTCTCATGGTTGGCGGCATCGGTGTCATGAATATCATGCTGGTGTCGGTTACCGAGCGCACTCGTGAAATCGGCATTCGCAAGGCCATCGGGGCCAAACGCTCCAACATTACCGTGCAGTTCCTGACGGAGGCCATGGCCCTCTCGGGCACCGGGGGGGTAATCGGGATTCTCTTCGGTATCACGATGGGGCTGCTTATAAACATGGCCCTTGGTTTTCCTCTCTCCATCTCAATGTTCTGGGCCGTGGTGGGGTTTATCGTATCGGTGTCGGTCGGACTGGTCTCAGGGATCTATCCGGCCATGAAAGCCGCCCGGCTGGACCCGATTGAAGCCCTTCACTACGAATAAACTGAACGCTTCGGCCGGCCGGCCAGTCTATTTTATGGTTGATAGTCAGGGCACCACCCGGTAACTTGGAACCGGCAATATGCTAACCACGTTCAAGATAAGTGGTACGATGAAGGAGTATATGTCAAAAACGCTGGCTGTCGCGACCCTGGTGGTGATCGCATCAGCTTTCACTGCGGCTCGTGCCACGGCGCCGATTGCGGGTTATCGGCAGAAACCGACGGTGCCTCTGGATTATGCCATTTTCAAATCCGAGACTCCCGGCAAAGTACGCCTCGAGGTTTACTACCAGATCTTCAACAAAATGCTCCGTTTTGAGCGTGACGGCAGTGACTATGTCTCAGACTACGAGGTTTCGATTGTGGTCAACGATAACAAGGGCAACCAGGCCGACTTCTTCAGCAGTGCCCGGAAGTATCGCGTTCCGACAATGGAGCAGGCCGACTCCCGCTTTGACTACAGAGTGAACCAGGTGAATTTCGATCTTGAGCCCGGCAAGTACAAAGTAGAATTCAGTCTTAGCGATCACAAATCCGACGATGTTCTCCGGCAGGATTTCTCCGTCAAGCTGAAGGACTTTGGCAACAAGGGCCCGCAGTTGTCCGGCCTGGAGTTTATCAACAATGTTCGGGCGCGGGGAGAGCAGCCGTCCAGCTTCGACAAGGGCAAGTTCCTGGTGGTTCCGTCCGTCAGCAATACCTTCGGTGGAGACGAGAACCCCCGTTTGCTGTTTTATACCGAGATTTACCAGGGCCGGGAGCCGGTCGAACAGGTACTGGTGGAGACGGTCGTACGGCACGCGGTCAAGGGGATGGTCTATCGCGATTCGGTTTATACGGTGCTGGAGGGGCCGGTGGCACGAGAGATACGCGATATTTCACTGGAAGGATTTCTGCCCGGCCTGTATGAATTGCATATCTATATAAAAGGTCATCGTAACAAGAAGCTGGATAAGATTTACAAGGAATTCTCCCTGAGGTGGTCATATACGGCCATGTTGAAATACGACTACGGCAAGGCCCTGAACCTGTTAGCCTATATCGCCGAGAAGGCAGAGCTTGACTCTCTGAAAAAGCTTGAGACTTACTCGGACAGGTTGGAAGGTTTGAATGAGTTCTGGCGAGCTCGTGATCCCGCCCCGGAGACTCCTGAAAATGAAGTCAAGAGTGAATTCTACCGACGCGTCGAGGTGGCCAACCTCAGGTTCTCGTACGTGAACCGTGAGGGCTGGCGAACGGACCGGGGCAGAATATATATCCAGTACGGTGAGCCGGACGAGCTGGACGATTATCCGGTGGTCCCCAATCGCCGGCCCTACCAGGAGTGGCACTATTACCGCGACGGCCGCTACCGCCGGTTCACATTCGTCGATGAAAACAGCGATGGCGATTACCGTCTTATCTATCCGTACGATGGTTTGGGGCTTCGACCGGACTTTTAAGGAGAGATATGCTAGGACTGAACAGACACAAACTGTCTAAGATTGGGGTCGGCGTCGTCATGCTTTTTGCCGGCATCGCCCACGGTGAGGCGGCCAACGAAGGACTAAGCCTGTACGCCGGAGTTTCAACGTACGCTAACCCTGCTTACGATTCGGTGACTTATGTCGAGTTCTGTTTTTCGCTGAATCGCAATGAACTCGAGTTTTACCGACCAAACCCCGGCGACTCGACTCTGTATTCGAAAGTCTTCGCCCAGGTGGATATAGTCGATCGGGACGGCCTCGCTATTGATTCCGCCGTGACTTATTTTTCGGCGCGAGTGCCTTCCCAGGAAGAGGCTCAGGAGGCCGATATCAGGCTGTTTAACCGGCTGGCGCTGTTTGTAAAGCCCGGGGTTTATTCGGCGAGAGTGACCGTCATCGACGCCGTGAGCAAAAGAAAGGGGGAACACTTTTTTGACCGGGTGGAGGTGCCGACGCCTGTCAAAGACAGTCTCAGCACCGGCGATTTTGACCTGGCTTACGAAATTACGCGGGTGAGGGAGGGCGAGCGGGGCCCCAATCCCCGCCTTGTAAAAAACGGTCTCTGCGTCATTTCCAACCCGAACAAGGTCTTCACCGAAGACGACTCCGTGGCTTTCATTTACGGCGAGGTTTATAACCTGGCTGCAGCCGGCGATACACCGGTCGATTTTGCGATGTCGTTTTCCGTGCTTGACCAGACCGGCGCGATCTTCCGGTCGCTGGGTCGCAAGAATGTCGCCCGGCCGGGACGCTCATCAGTCATCGTCGAATCCTTCGATATTCGGGACTGGCCAGAGGGCCAATACTACTTGAGATCTGTCGTTGACGATCCTTTGTCCGGTCAGACGGATTCCAGCCGGACGCCGTTTCGCGTCATTTCCAAAGAGAAGTTCCTGATGGCGGCCTCCCTGATGGTCGAAAACGATCCGTATGACACACTGGACCTGCAGACGCAGATGAACCTGGTCGAATACCTGCTGACTGCCCAGGAGAAAGAGACTCTGTCGCGGCTTACTGAGACCGGTCAGAAAAACTTCCTCGAGCAGTACTGGAAGGAGCATGATATTAACCGCAGTACGGCTGTCATAGAGAACCGCATCTTGCTTATGGAGAGGTACCGGTACGCCAACCAGCTCTTCTCAACCGATGAGAATAACAGCAACGGGTGGAGGTCCGACCGCGGCCGCGTTTACATGAGCTACGGTCCCTGGGACGAACGCGAAGAAGTATCCTCACCGCGTGTCGGCAATCCCTTCGAGATCTGGCATTATCGGCTTTTGAAAGAGGGCAAGTATTTTGTCTTTGAGGACTGGTCCGGTACCCTTGAGTATCGGCTGGTCCATTCGAATGTTTTCGGCGAAGTATACGATAAGGTGTGGGAAGAACGTATCAACCAGGAATTGCTGGAGATCTACTGAGCCGACTGCTCGGTGTCATCAAAAAAGCCGCCATACCGGCGGCTTTTTTTGTGATTATTCTGCCCGACGCTATTTTCCGGGCGCTTCCGTCGCGCCGAGTTTTTTTGTCATGTCGCGAACCGTTCTTTTGATAGGTATCGTGAACCGGGAACTGTCGGCGTCGGTCAACTGGATAGTAATGGATTTCTCGAATGACTTCTCCAGGGCGTCGTTCAACAGCTTGATTTCCCCCGATTCGGTGCCGCCCGGCTTGATGCTCCCGGGCAGGCTGACTTCAAACAGGTCTCGGGGCAGGCTTTTTAGACTGATATCGAGTTCCTGGTCAGAGACATTGGTGATCTTGAACTTCGCTTTTTTGATGACCTTTTCCGTAAACTGAGACAGGTCAATCTTGTACGGATTGATCACGATCGGATAGGTTGAGTCCGGCCTCAAGACGACATCGGCGGAAATCTGAACGTACTTATCCGGCGGCCCTTCATTGGTTTGAATTCGCGGCTTCTTGGCCACGCGACTCTTGTATTTCCTGGTACTGAATATGATCTCGAGCGCAGCGCTGTCACCGACAGCGATTATCTCCTTTTCCAAAGGAGCCTTTGTGCAACCTCACCCGGGAATCACTTTCAGGATCTTGAGGGAGTCGTCCCCTTCGGAATAGAGCCAGAATTCATGGGAGATGCTCGAATTCTGAGGTACGTAGCCGAAGTCGAAACTCGCATCGGGAATCGTCAGCCGCGGTGCTCCGAAAGAGCTTGTCGCAAGCACCAATACGAGCAATAATGCCGCAACTAGAATAGCTGTTCTTTTCATGGTTAGCTTATATTTCCCTTTATTATTACTGATATGTTAGTAGAACTTTCTTCTTATCGGCAGCGTAATGGTCGTCTGTTTGGCGTCGGAAAACTGCAGGGTTATCGATCTCTTGAACTCAGTGTACAAGAATTTTTTCTTCACCTTAATATATCCCCAGTTATCCGACTGTGCCTTAAGGGTATCTGGAAGCACAATCTCGCACTCCTCGACCGGGAACGAAACATTAGTCAGGGCCACATCTCCGCTCAGATCGCTGTGAAAAACGAATGCGAGACTGTCTATCGAACGATCGGCCAGTTTGGGCAGCTCCAGCTTGAACGGCCGGACCGATACCGGATTTGAGATAGTCATATCAGCCGCCGCCGTTCCAGTCAGGAACAACCGGTACGGATCCGGTCCGGCATTGGTAAAGATATAAGGATAGCGGCCAATCTTACCTACTCTTCGCTCTACATCCCAGTAGATACCCACCTTCATGCTGTCGCCGGGGGCTATCCACTCGCGCTCCAATGGCATAAGGGCACAGACACAGCCGGTCTTGATTTCTGTAATCCTCAAGGTATCGGTACCGACGGATTTAAACCAGAAATAGTGGGCAACCGTCGAATTCTGGGGCACCAGGCCGAACTCAAACCGATTATCGGGTATCTCCAGTAGCGGCTGGCAAAGACCACCCGACACGGATAAAACCACGATCAAAGCAGTTAGAATAGTTTCTCTCATTACGATTTTATATCGTCAGCCGCGTCTATTGTTCCCATATAATACCTCAATATATAATCAACCCCCCTGTCGGTCAAGTGGGATATGGACTTAGCATGTCGCTATCTTGCCGGCCGAGTGTGCTCTTCCCGCGGTACACTTGTGGCCGATACCACCGCCACCGGTCCGCTCTGACCCGCCAGAACGGGCAAGAAGGTGGCGGCGGACCAGCCGGAATACCAGGCACGTTAACAGTCAAATAGCTGATGTTGAAGATATTTGCTACTCCTGCCGGTTGCCGCCGGTGCCGGCTACATATCGAAGATTTTGCCCGGATTGAGGATATTGCGGGGGTCGAACTGCTTCTTTATTTTTCGCATCAAGGCGACCGAAGTACCGTGCTCGAGTTCGAAGAGGTTTTTGTGTCCCAGCCCGATACCATGCTCACCGGAAATAGTGCCGTCCAGTTCCACGGCCTTCCTGATGATCTGGTCATTGACTTCAAGGGCCTGTCGCCACTCTTCGGTGTCCTCCCGGTTGGCGAGCATCAAAGCGTGCAGAAGACCCATGCCTACGTGGCCGAAGACGTGCATCATGATATGGTGTTCATCTGCCATTTCGTTGCAGTAAGCCACCATCTCCGGCAGACGGGAGATGGGGAAGGCGATATCGTTGCGGACGATTGTGTACCCCGGTCGCCGGTACTTAATTGCGTCGGTGACATAGTGTCGGATTTCCCAGGGACGGATGCCCTCGGCCAACTCCAGACGTGAACCACCAAGTTCTTCGCATATCGAGGTGGCCACGTCCCCGTTGGACTGCAGGACCGCCTCGGGGCCGTGAAACTCGAGAAACAAGGCCGGAGTCTCTTCGAGGCCATAGTCTTTTAGCAGGTTGAGGGCCTCCATTACCTTTCGGCCAAGGAACTCCACCGCCGCTACATCGAGCCCGTAACGAGCCATCTCGGAGACCGCTTTGGCCGCCGAGACTTCATCTGGAAAACGGAACGCTACTTGACGTCGTCCTTCAGGTAAACCGGCTAATCTAATGGTAACAGACGAGATAACAGACAGTGTTCCTTCTGAACCGGCAATCAGGTCGATCAGGTTGTAGCCGCTGGAACGTTTAACGGCGCGGTTGCCCAGTTTCAGCACTTCGCCGGTACCCGTGACGATTTCCAGGGCCAGAACGTATTCCCGAGTGCCGCCGTACCGGACCGAATAAATACCGCTGGCGTTGGTCGAGACCATCCCCCCGATAGTCGCCACATCTCCCGAACCCCCCGGTGAGGGTGGAAAGAAAAGCCCATCGCGCTTGAGACGGTCGTTGAGGTTGTCGTAAATGATGCCCGGCATCACCTGTATCTGGAGGTCGTCGGGCCAGTAGCCCTGGATATCGGTCATCCGACTTAGGTCAAGCACTATGCCCTTGGCCAGGGGGATGGTGGAGCCCTCGAGTGCAGTGCCGGCGCCGCGAGTGGTTACGGGGACTTTGTTTTCATAGCACAATCTGACAATCCGGCTGATCTGGTCGGTGCTGGCCGCCCACACCACGGCTTGCGGCCTGACACCGGGCAGGGTGGACTCGTCCTGGGCCGCTACGACCAGTTGATCGCGTTGCGTGGAGAACTGGTCGGCGGGAACCAGTGCCGCCAGTTTTTTCAGAAAACCTATTAACACTTTCTACCACTCCAGTTGGCGGAAAGCCGCCCAGAACGGGTCCCAGGGGGGAAGTGAAACGGGCTTTTTCTTGAGGGCAGCCAGGTCTTCTTCATCGAGCAATTTCTTGTCAACGACGGCAATGTAGCCGTACTCGTCGAACCAATCGTCATACATGTACCATTTACCGCCATCACCATGCTTGGTCCCCCAACTGTTCTTTACCAGCCATTTGACCGGTGCCCCGGTCAGGGAGGTATCCACGCCCATAATGACCATGGCATGATTGGGGCTGCTGTCACCATACAATATTCGCTGCGCTTTGGTCAACTTGAAATCTAAGCCGAAAGTGCTGTTATAGTCGTAAATACCTTCCTTGAAAATCCCCGAGTCGCGCAGGTGCTGCTTGCCTGGGTCCATGGAGAAGTAGACCATCTGGCTGTCAAGCAGTGTTTTCAGGCAGTAGTTCTTGAGCTTTGACATGGGGATGTTCAAAAAGGTGATGTCGGGCCGGTCGATCATGTTGGAACTCCATTGGTAGCTGTAAAGCGTGCCGTATTCCTTGGTGGGGTCGTCCATCAGGCCGACATATTGCGGCATGCCCTCAGCGAAAAACTCCCGATAGAACGAAAGCGGCGTGTAGGTCTTGGCGCCGGTTATGAGGGAATCGGTGGTTTCATAGCGGAACTCGAACTCGCGCGGCGGCTGACCGTAATTGAACACCATCATTTTGTACACATCGTACAGCATCTCATCTTTCCGGGCCCGGAGTTCCTGCTCGCCCCGGCCGGCCTGGTGCATCTCGCGCAATTCGGCGGTGAAACGCCGCAACATCCGGTTGACCAGTCCGTTTATGTTGTCGGTGTTGATCGATTGTTTTGTCTCCGGCATAGCCGAGAGCGGAACCACACCGTACTTGTCGAGCAGGTCGACGACATACTGCCACCAGCCTCCGTCACCAAACGGCCCGCGCAGATGGACCTGTACGATCCGGTCGTCGAGCGGCTTTTCGCGCAGCTCGATCATAGCTTCCAGAAAGGCGTTGGCCTTCTCCATCTTGTCCCAGAAGGTTAGATAAGGTTGCGACAGTTCGAAATCCGACAGCTTGAGCTTTTTCATCACCTTCGGCGAAAAGACATTCATGCCGGCAAAAAGCCAGCACCGGCCGCTGTTCTCCTGGGCCGTGACGCCCGTCGATTTCAGCTTGAGGCTGAACAACTTGTTGTGATCGATGAATTTCTCACGGTCGAGCGACAACCCCTTGATATCGTTGTTGGTGACCGCATTGATGAGGGCCGTATGGTCGCCCTCGGCAGCGAATTTCTCCTCGTATCCGCTGATCTGCCGGGTGGAAAGACCCCGCTCGGAGGCGACGGCTGACAGAGCCGGCAGAAGCATGACGATGATTGCAGTTAGGCCTGCACCTACAGGCTGCGCTTTCATAGAATGATCCTTTCGATAGCAGCGGTGGACGTGCCGGGTGTTATCCTTAAAGTCCAAATGTAATCAAAAATCAGCGGGAAAGTAAGCTGAATTTTGCGGGCCGGAATTTACACCGGCAGTGAAGCGGCCTTCTTGCGGCTCAAGCCGCTGTCGGGCACAAAAAGCCGGCAATCGCCGGATTATCGCCCGACTGCCGGCCTTATATGTGAAGACTTGTAGTCCCGTCAGATTATTTCAATAGCACCATCTTTCTGGTGTCAACCGAGCTTCCGGCCTTCAAACGGTAGTAATATACGCCGCTGGCGACCGTACTGCCGGCATTGCTGACGCCGTCCCAGCGAATCTGGTGACGGCCGGGAGAATAATATCCGCTGCGGCTGAAGACGGTCTTACCGAGGACGCTGAAGACTTCGAACGCCACCTCGGAGGCGCGCGGCAGATCAAAATCGATCACGGTGGAAGCGTTAAAGGGATTGGGGTAGTTCTGGTACAGGGCGAACCTGGTCGGAAGGTTCGGCGAATCCTCGTCGTCACCGCCCAGGGCCACGTCGATCTTGCTGGTCACTTTGTCGCCCATGTAGGTGGCCGTCGAGGCTTCCACCAGCGTACCGCCGCCTGTTAGCCAAACCAGCGGGCCGCTCTCGAGATAGCCGCTCTGGCCACACCCGTAGATAAGTATCCGAGTGAAGTTACCATCGATGTTATAGGCAAAATTCAGATCCGATTGATAGAGAGGCGTAACATCGACAATTCCCTTGACCACCAGATAGACCGCTCCCAGTGTTTCGAGGCTGTTAAACTCAACCGAGATAGTCTTGTGAGTCTGCCGGAAGTAAGCCGTGTCCGCACAAATGCCAGGTTCGGTCATGGGGTGAAGATCGCCGGCGATCACCCGTGCCATGTACACCAGATCATCAATCGTTAACGGAACATCATCCATGTTGACGTCAGTGGCGGCAATCTGACCGGCCGTGTTTACCTTAAATATATCGCCCGGGTGCGGATTCAGAAAGTAACTCGCGAAGAGTACGCAGTCCGCAATTTCGAAGGATATGCCGTTCAGGTTTACATCGCCACGGGCGTCGATGGAATCGGCGCAGATCGTATGGATGCCGCCGCTGTAGAAATCGACTTCTCTCAGAAACAGGCCGTAGGCCGGCTCGACGCATTCAGTTTGGAAACCCTTGTAGGTCGGCGTTTCGTCCGGGCCGGTGATATTGTTGCCGTCGGCATCATATACATTATTCGAGACGAAAATCGAGTCGTTGAAACCGTTGAGAACATTGTCCGAACATTCGATCCAGTAGAAACTTACCGGCAGGAAGGCGCATTCATAGTTGCGGTCGTTGGTGACCTGAAAAACCAGGCCGAACAGGTTGGCCGGGAAGGAGCCGGGCAGGTAACAGGACGGCTCTTTCGGGCCATCGTTGATATCGGCCACGGCGTACACGCGGACCAGCCCCGGTGAGCAGTTGTTTCCACAAAGAACATTCGGTCCGGATAGGTAGGTGAAATACTCCCAGTCGCAGCCGGTTTCGCCAAAAAGGTCGGTCGCCGGGTTCACTTCGACCAGTGACAGGGTAGCCTTGTCGTAGGCCAGAAGCATCGTAAACCCTTCCAACTGTGACACGCCCTTGTCCATAGTCACCGCCAGCGTAGCCCTGGTTCCCTGAAGAACTTCCTCTTTCTTCTCGATGCGGATACCGAACGAACCGGACGGAGACGGGCTGACTATCTGCGTGTTCACTTTGGCGCCCATGTATGTCGCGGCATAAGCTTCCTTGAGCGTCCCTTCGCCGCTGAGTGTCATTAGCGGCCCGCTGTGGATGGACGACCCGGCATCAAGAGCGTAAACCAGGATGCGCGTGCAGCCATCCATGAAATTGTAGTCAAGGTCCATCTCCAACCCGGGCGCGAGGCTGGGTGTCACATCTCCCTCGACCACCAGGAAAACCGCCCCCAGCGAATCGGGACTGTTGAATTCGAGAGTAATCGCGCCTTCGTCATGTGTGAAGACAGCGGTATCGGAGCACGGCTCCAGCATGCCCAGGGGAAGGGCGTCGCCGACGATGACTCTGGCCATGTACACCAGGTCTTCGACGGTCAGCGTAGCGCCGTCGCCGTTTACGTCAGTCGTTGCCACCTGGCCATCGACGTTTATTTTGAACACCTCCAGCCCGAATCTGAAGTAATTCTTGAAGAGGACGAAATCGGCTATTTCGAACGGAATCTCGTTCAAATTTACGTCGCCCCTGGGGTCGATCGTATCGGACGCGAATTTTATGCCCCCATCGTAGAAATCAACATATCGCAGCACTTGATTGCCACCTGGATTGTTGCCGAAACAATCGTCATCCTGAGCGCCTGCAAAGGTCGGATAACCGGCGGGATCTTCGGTATTCGTTATGTCGATGAAAGTATGGGGGTGTTCCAGGTCGAACACTCTGCCGGATACATACACGTCCCATCCGTCCCAGGAGGCCAGGGCGTTGTCGGTGCACTCGGTCCAGAGGAACCGGATAGGTGCGAAGTGGCATTCATACTTTGGGTAGCTCGAAATCTTGAAATCAAGCGTGAACAGTGTCGCCGGGAAAAAGTCGGGGTTGTTGCAGTTGGGGTGATTGTTCGGGCCGTTGTTGGTCTCGGCGATCCCGACCACACGCAGGACACCTGATGGGCATTTATCTTTACAGTCACCATCCGGACCATAGCGATAAGTGAAGTACTCCCACTTGCAGCCGTCGTCACCAAAGAAGGGGGGACCTTCTACTGCTTGCTGAAAGGCTATAGCCGACGCGTCGTAACCGAAAAGGAAATCAAAGCCACCTATTTCATATGCCGACCAGATGAGGTTAACATCAACACTGGTGACAGTTTGCGGATAGGCCCCTCCAGTCAGCCCGATGAGTACCTGGATTGGTTGAAACAGGGTTCCCCTGGCGCGGAAAGTGCAAAAAGCTGTGTCCAGGCCGTCGGTTGCGCCGACGGTAATAGTGAATAGCTGCCCGGCCTGCTGCTCCTGAAGCCCGATATGCATCGTGGCGGCCTTTTTGTACGGATCCCGGGTGAGCGTAATCAGTTCATTCGGCGGTGAGACTTCGGACAGGAAATACTCGACAAAGTGGCAGGCATTGGAGTCGACGGCCATAATGTCAAAGGTAGTGTCACCGGGGGCGGTGATTGTCAACTCTTTGCCGCAGGGGCTGTCATCGGCCAGGGCAAAATCGGGCACGAAGTTCTCCGCTATGCTGAGCTTAAAACGGCAGTTTTCCTCGCCGGAAGTGCTATTGGGGCCGTACCGCGCGGCTATCTCTATGTCAAGCGTCTGCCCGAGGTAATCTCTAAAACGGTGGAAGCGCCATTCGCCCGTAGCGGGATGTATTGACCCCGGACCCGAGACAATCTCATACCGAATGCCCAGTGTATCACCATATTCGGGATCGACGGCTTTTACCGTGTATTCCACGGACTCGCAGTCGGCACCGACGATACTGTCCGGACAGTCAACGAAGGTCGGCACGGTTGGAGAAGTGCGTGTGTCAAAGAGAACATCCGTATAGGAAACATAAAGGGGGTTTTCCGCTCTCAGGCGGACCAGAAAGCGCTGGTTAATATCCGCCCCGGCCGCTTCGAAGGTCAACAGCCAGTTGTCGTCCAGCGTCACCTGTCCCACCGGCTGCGGTTCCACGCTCTCGATTGACAGGCCCACACTGCAATTGTACGGATCCGAAATGGAAAGCTGGACTGCTCTCGTCCCCGGTGCGTCAACCATGAAGGCGCTCGGGTAGGCGTCACCATCGACCAGAATTTTGGGCCGCTGATTGCCCCCGACGTAAACCCGGAAGCGGCAGTTTTCGTCGCCGGATGTCCAGATATCGCTGTTGCCGATAGAAGCCGCGATCTCGACATCAAATGCTCTTATACGGACTCTGAAGTCATCCGGAGGGGGGAGGACCCAGACGCCGGTTCTGGCGTCGACTTCGCCCGGCCCGGAGACCAGGTGATAGCGAATGCT